>NZ_JBFUJO010000013.1:0-139995 GCF_056401355.1 Polaromonas sp. P4_F4
ATTGAACACAGGCAAACCTCTTTCGAACAGCGCGCGTGGGGTACGCGTGGGAGGGTTATGCCCTCAATGAATTAGATAATAGGCAAAAGTCATTAAAGAAAAAAGCGGATAATATCGTTAAGAATGATCGATAAATCCAATCAGCAATCCTTCCAGCGCCTGCGCCTCAACCTGCGTCAGCTCGAAGTCTTTCTGGCCACGGCGCGCGGTGGCAGCACGCGTGCGGCCGCCGACCGGATCGCACGCTCGCAATCTGCGGCGAGCACCTCGCTGGCCGAACTCGAGGCCGCGCTCGGCGTCGAACTGTTCGACCGCATCGGCCGACGCCTGCTGCTCAACGAGAACGGACGTGCGCTGTTGCCCAAGGCCCAGGCCCTGGTCGAACAGGCGGCCGAAGTGCAAGCCCTGTTCACGGACGAGCACGCCGCACCCTTGCGGGTCGCCGCCAGCTTTACGATCGGCGAATACCTGTTGCCCAGCCTGGTGTCGCAATGGACGCAATTGCACCCCAAGAGCCAGATCCATCTGCGCATAGGCAATACCAGCGAAGTGATAGCTGCGGTAGCTGCCTTGGACGTCGACGTCGGCTTTGTCGAGGGGTCGCAGACGCATGCCGACCTGGTCGTGCGGCCCTGGCTGGATGACGAAATGGTGATTCTCGCGGCTCCGGGTCATCCGCTGGCGAATCGCTGCGCGACGGCCCGCCAGTTGGCCGATGCCACCTGGGTGCTGCGGGAACACGGTTCCGGCACGCGCCAGATCGCGGATGAATGGTTGCTGAAAAACCTCGACCGGGTGCGCGTCGGCTTCGAACTAGGCAGCACCGAAGCGATCAAGCGCGTGGTGGCGGCGAGCGATGGCCTGGGCTGCCTTTCGCGCTACGCGGTGGCGCAAAGTGTGGCAGACGGGCACCTGGTCGAACTGCAAACACGTCTGCCCAGGGCAAGCCGCCAGCTCGCCATCGTGCTGCACCGCGAAAAGCGGCTGGGCCGTGCGACCACGGATTTTCTGGCGCACTGCAGCGCCGCCGAGCAACACGGCTCCCACTGAGCCAACGGCGTCAGTCGCCGGGCGATCCAATCTTCTGCGTCCTTAGAACCTGTTTACGATCTATGTGGGGTCGCGCAAGTGGATTATCGGGATGGGATGCAAGGCGCAACATCCAGGCCAAGGCTGATGCCTTGGCTGATGTTGCAACGCCGCAGACCGCCCGAGAATCCACTTGCCCTGCGGGTTGGGACGAAATCGGGCGATTTGCTCACCAAATCCCTTGCATGGGCATCAGCCCATGCCGCGTGATGTTGGCAAGCAACTCATCCCGATTGCGTCTCAACGCGACCCCACATAGATCGTAAACAGGTTCTTAGACAGCAGGCGTGCATCCTGTCATGAAATGCAAAGTAAAAGACGTCAACGGTCAAGTCAAAAAGGGGCCACGACCAGATGATGCAAATGCGGCGTCATGCCATTTTTAAGGTGAAGCAACATGAGATTCAATTCATTGATAAGGGTATTCGCAATAGCTATAGCGTCCTGTATTGCTGCGGCATCACCAGCACAGGCGCAAAAGTGGCCTGACAAGCCCATCCGATTGATAGTCCCAGCGCCACCTGGCGGTATTGCCGATGCTGTCGCACGTCTGCTGGCTGAACAATTGCGTGCCACTCTGGGGCAGCCTGTGTTGGTGGATAACAAGCCCGGTGGCTCGGCTGTAGTGGCCGAACGGGCACTCATGAGCGCGCCTGCCGATGGCCACACCTTGATGGTCGGACCATCGAGCATGATGACCGATATCCCACTCGCCGTAAAAAAACCATACGACCCGCGCAAGAGTTTTATTTATGTAGCGGAAGCCGCCGGCATGGTCCATGTCCTGGTGAAAAATACTGATTTCCCGCCAAACACTATCACTGAATTATTGGACTATGCCAGGCGCAAACCCCAGTCAGTCAGCATAGCGAGCCTTAGCGCCGGGAACCGATCAGATTTTTTGAGCGAGATTCTCAGGGATAAAAGTGGCAACACGATTGTTGTTGCTCCGTACAAGGGTTCGGCCCCAGCTTTGGCTGATTTGATGGGCAACCACGTTCAACTGACATTTGATGTCGTGACGAATGTTGTGCCCTTGATCAAGAGTGGAAAACTGCATGCGCTGGCAGTTGCGTCATCCACACGCTCCCCCTATCTTCCTGATGTGCCCAGCTTCGGCGAGTTAGGACTGCCCGACCTTGTGATGCCGGACGCCGGCGTTGGGGTATTTATGCTGAGCAGCACACCCAAGCCCCTTGGCGATCAAATTCAGAATGAATTACAAAAGGCGATCAATTCATCAAAATTCCGTGAAGCTCTTACAGCGCAAGGTTTTGATCACCCTAAAAATGCATCAATGGAGCAGCTCCGGCAGAAGCTGGATGCGACCATGAACCACAACATAAAAATCATCGAGAAACTCAAGCTAAAGATCAGTCCAAGCTGATTTTGCTGCTCAGTATCTGTCGCGGTCCAGGTAGCCCAGACTCGGGCGTGGGTGACACCCTCGTAGGCCTGGAGATAAACCTCCGCATATTTGACCAAGCGCTACAAGCGCCCTACAAACACGTTGTCGCGCCAACAGCCCTTGCTGTCCATCGACATGGGAATCTCATTGTCCTTAGGCGCCAGACCAGAACCTTGCGGCTGTACCAGTCCAGAACCACGGTGAGGTACCTCCAGCTCCTGGCCATCGGAACATAGGTGATGTCCACAGCCCAGACTTGGCTTGCAGCTCCTGGCGTTCGATAACCGGCGCATCGGGCTGGCTGTCGGCATCGAACACGTCGGCGGCACGCTCCATCAACTGCTTGCATCATTCATGGATCTGCGTGGGGTGCAGGTCGTGCTTCGGTGCCAGTTCGGTCAGCGTCTTCTCACCGCGTACGGCTTGCAGCTACTTGCGCCTTGAACGCGGGTGAATGGTTGCGGCGGAGTCTTCTGCGCATGTCTTGCTCCAGTCTCAGGGGCCACTTTTCGGCACCTTCAGGGGGCGACTGTGCTGATCGACCTGGTCAGATTTCCGGGGCCACCCCTCTTCCGAATATTTCAGGATGGCGCAGTGCCTGGTCGTGTTTTCAAGAACGCCCCAGTGTCCGAAAAATTCCCGGTGAGGGGGCGGGCCCCTGTCATGAAAAGCGAAGTCAAAGACGTGAAATGTGAAGTGAAACATGGCGCAAAGCCAGATGATTCACTCCTCGCTAAAGATTAATCCTGAAGTTTTTTCATCTAGTTCGACATTCTCGCTATTCACATTTCAACTTGGAGACCCATCATGAACTTCCTTGACGGCCACCTGTATCCCGAGAACCAGCAGCCCCTGATCATTACAGCCGCTCCCTATGCGCCGGGCTGGATTCCCGCAGACTTCCCGGAAGATATCCCGGTCACCATGGAGGATCAGATCCAAAAGGCGGTGGATTGCTATGAAGCCGGTGCCACCGTGCTGCATCTGCATGTGCGTGAAGCCGATGGCAAGGGCAGCAAGCGCCTGTCCATGTTCAATGAGCTGATCGCCGGGGTGCGCGCCCGCGTGCCGGAGATGGTCATCCAGGTGGGCGGCTCGATCAGCTTCGCGCCCGAAGATGATGGCTCGGCCGCCAAGTGGCTAAGCGACGACACGCGGCATATGTTGGCCGAACTCACGCCGAAGCCCGACCAGGTGACGGTGACCGTCAACACGACGCAGATGAATGTGACGGAGCATGCGGGTATCGATGACTTCAAGGGCGTTTCGCGCGGCTTCCCGCACCTCTATGCAACCTACAAGGACATGATCGTGCCCTCGAATCCCAGCTGGGTCGAAGAGCACATCCGCCGCCTGACTGCCGCCGGCATTCAGAGCGAGTTTCAGTGCTACAACATCAACAGCTTTGAAACGATCGAGCGGATGATTCGCCGCGGCGTCTACAAGGGCCCTCTGGTGATGAACTGGGTGGCCATCAGCGGCGGCATGGATCAAGCGAACATCTACAACCTGGCCAACTTCCTGCGTGCTGCGCCCGATGGCGCGGTGATCACGGTGGAGAGCTCGGTGCTCAATGTGCTGCCCGTGAACATGATCGGCATTGCCTTGGGCCTGCACGTGCGCTGCGGCATCGAGGACGTACTCTGGAACCAGACCCGCACGGGCAAGATGAGCTCCGTCGAGCAGATCAAGCAGTTGGTGCGTATCTCAACCGAATTTGGTCGCCCCATCGCGACAGCACAACAGGCACGCGAAATCATGAAGATAGGCGTCTTCTACGAGACGGCGGAAGAGACGCTTCAGGCCAATGGCTTCGCGCCCAACCGCAACGGTGGCAACCAGGGCTTCCTGCGCAAGCCGACCTGAAGCCTCAGGGTGTGAGGTCAAGGCCGGCAAGCTGCCGGCGCATTCTGACATTCTGATATTGATACGCAAGATACATAACAGGAGACAACATGGCAAAAGTCGTTAAGTTCCATGAAACGGGCGCGCCTGAGGTGCTGCGTTTTGAGGACGTTGAGGTTGGTGAACCCGGGTCGGGAGAAGTTCGCCTCCGCCACGTGGCGGTGGGCCTGAATTTCGCTGACACCTATTTCCGCAGCGGCATCTACCCGGTTCCGCTGCCCAGCGGCATCGGCAACGAGGCGGCCGGCGTGGTCGAGGCCGTCGGTGCCGACGTGACGAACGTCGCGGTCGGCGACCGCGTAACCTACACAGGCTTTACCAACACGCTGGGCGCCTACAGCACGAAGCGGCTGATTGCCGCCGCACCGCTGATCAAGTTGCCGGAGGCCATCAGCTGCGAGACCGCGGCGGCCATGACCATGCGAGGCTTGTCGGCCTCCTACTTGTGCCGCAAGATCTACCCGTTCCAGCGCGGTGAAACCATATTGCTGCATGCTGCCGCCGGCGGTGTGGGCCTGATCGTCTCCCAGTGGGCCAAACTTCTGGGCCTCAACGTGATTGGAACCGTCTCTACCGAGGCCAAGGCCGAGGTGGCACGCGCCCACGGTTGCGACCACATCATCAACTACAGCCATGAGGACGTTGCCAGGCGCGTGCGTGAGATCACCAACGGCGTGGGCGTCTCTGTAGTTTTTGACAGCGTGGGCAAAGACACATTCATGTCTTCGCTGGACTCGCTCAAGCGCCGCGGTTTGCTGGTGTGCGTGGGTACCGCCTCCGGAAAAATCCCCCCGTTTGACCCTGCGATCCTGGCCCGCAAAGGCTCCGCATACATCACCCGCCCAGGTTTGGCCGACTACATCGCGGATCCGGCCGAAAAGGCGGAACTGGTCGATGAGCTATTCGGCCACGTGGCGGCAGGCCGCATCCGCATCGAGATCAATCAGCGGTATGCCCTGGAGGATGCAGTGCAGGCGCATCGTGATCTTGAAGGCCGGAAGACCACCGGGTCATCCATATTCGTTATTTGAGAATTCCACTTTTTAAGGTGAACTTCCATGGCATTCAATTCATTGAAACTGAGAGTCTTCGCGATAACTGCACTGTCCTGGCTGACGGCGGTATCGCCTGCAATGGCGCAGGAATGGCCGAACCAACCCATCCGCTTGATCGTCCCTGCGCCGCCTGGCGGCATCATCGACAATGTGGCTCGTTCGCTCGCTGAACAATTGCGGACCAATCTAGGTCAGCCCGTGTTGGTGGATAACAAGCCAGGTGGTTCGGCCGTCATCGCCGAAAGGGCGCTGATGAGCGCGCCTGCCGATGGGTACACCTTGATGGTGGCGCCATCGAGTCTCCTGACCGACTTTCCACTCAGCGTCAAGACGCCTTTCGACCCACTCAAGACTTTTACTTACGTTGCTGCGGTCGCGAATATGGTTCATGTATTGGTTGCGAATGAAAATTTCCCGCCAAACAACGTGAAAGAAATGAGCGAGTATGCCAAGCGCAATCCCAAGTCCGTAAGCGTAGCGAATGTCAGCGTCGGCACACGCTCGCATTTTCTTGGCGAAATGCTCAGGGAAAAAAGCGGCGATAGCATCCTGGTCGTTCCATACAAGGGCTCGGCTCCTGCCATGGTCGATTTGATGGGAGGTCAAGTTCAACTGAGCTTTGAGACTGTGACTGGCAGCGTTGTCCAAACGATCAAGAGCGGGAAAATCAAGGGGCTTGCAGTCATATCGCCCACACGCTCCCCGTATCTGCCCAATGTGCCCAGCTTTGCAGAACTAGGGTTGCCTGAGTTTGTCCTTGCCGATGCGAGCATCGGGGTCTTTATTCTGAGCAGCATGCCCAAGCCGCTTAGCGATCGAATCCAGCGCGAAGTGGCAAAGGCCGTGCATTCACCAAAATTACGCGAGATGCTTGCTGCGCAAAGCCTTGAGATACCAAAAGATGCTTCAGTTGAGGAGCTTCGGCAGAAGATGGCTGCGACCATGGATCAGAACCGGAAAATCATCGAAAAGCTGAAGCTTCAGATCAGTCCCAATTGAGTCCTTCGCCCTGATGTTTGCAATTCATGAGGGGCAAGCGCACAACTAGCTACCTGGCAACGCGATAAATCGAAGGCTCTTGGTCGTTTTGCCCCTGCAGCTATTCCCTGAAACAAGTCATCGCAGCTCTTTCCGGCGAGTCTGAGTGCACCAGGCCATAAGCACGTTCACCTCGCAAAGAACCAGGGCAAATGACGGCCAGAGAACCGTTTGCCAATTTAACTTGAATCAGCAGCATTGGCACATCGTCAAACATCAAACGTCAAACGTGCCAGCAAAACATCATCACTTTTTGTAAAGAGACAAGCCATGAGTAAAAGCCCCCATTTTTCCTGGTCCGACCCTTTCCTGCTGGATCAGCAACTCAGCGATGAAGAGCGCCAGGTGCGCGACGCTGCCCATGCCTACTGCCAGGAACGCCTGCTGCCGCGCGTGCAAGACGCCTTCCGCCATGAAAAAACCGACCGCGCCATCTTCAATGAGATGGGCGAACTCGGTCTGCTCGGCGCAACTATCCCGGAGCAATATGGCGGCTCCGGCCTGAACTACGTCTGCTACGGCCTGGTAGCACGCGAAGTCGAACGGGTTGACAGCGGTTACCGATCCATGATGAGCGTGCAGTCTTCATTGGTGATGGTGCCGATCAATGAGTTTGCCTCCGAAGCACAGAAACAGAAATACCTGCCGAAACTCGCTAGCGGCGAATGGGTGGGCTGCTTCGGCCTGACCGAGCCCAACCACGGATCCGACCCCGGCAGCATGATCACCCGCGCCAGGAGGGTGCCCGGAGGCTACTCGATCACCGGCGCCAAGATGTGGATCACCAACAGCCCGATCGCCGACGTCTTCGTCGTGTGGGCCAAGGACGACGAAGGCGCGATCCGCGGCTTCATCCTGGAAAAAGGCTGGAAGGGCTTGAGCGCGCCCGCCATCCACG
Source organism: Polaromonas sp. P4_F4 (assembly GCF_056401355.1). NCBI lineage: Bacteria > Pseudomonadati > Pseudomonadota > Betaproteobacteria > Burkholderiales > Comamonadaceae > Polaromonas > Polaromonas sp. P4_F4. Next base: position 7,394 of record NZ_JBFUJO010000013.1, read on the forward strand.
GCAAGGTAGGCCTGCGCTCCTCGATCACCGGAGAAATCGTGATGGACGAGGTGTTCGTGCCGGAAGAAAACGCCTTCCCCGACGTGCGCGGTCTGAAGGGCCCGTTCACGTGCCTGAACAGCGCCCGCTACGGCATTGCCTGGGGTGCATTGGGTGCGGCCGAAGACTGCTTCCATCGCGCGCGCCAATATGTGCTGGACCGCAACCAGTTCGGCCGCCCTTTGGCCGCCAACCAGCTGATCCAGAAAAAGCTTGCCGATATGTTGACCGATATCAGCCTGGGCCTGCAGGGCTGCTTGCAGCTGGGCCGGATGAAAGATGCCGGCACAGCCTCGGTTGAAGTCACCTCCATCCTCAAGCGCAACAGCTGCGGTAAAGCCCTGGACATTGCCCGTATGGCGCGCGACATGATGGGGGGTAACGGCATCAGCGACGAGTTCGGTGTGGCGCGCCACCTGGTCAATCTGGAGGTGGTCAACACCTACGAGGGAACACACGACATCCATGCGCTGATCCTGGGGCGGGCCATCACGGGTATCCAGGCCTTCTCTTGACACTGGCTTCAGCGAAGGCACATCAATGGACCACTTGCAAGCTCATGGCCCCGAGGTCGCTCGCGGCGCCTGTGAAACACCACGCCCTTTGGCCGGAGTGCGCGTGCTCGACCTCTCTCGCGTACTGGCCGGACCATGGGCTGGTCAGCTACTGGCCGACTACGGCGCTGAGGTTATCAAGGTTGAGCGCCCCGGAACAGGCGATGACACCCGCACTTGGGGCCCTCCCTGGTGGGGTGAGGGCGAGCAGCGGGTCGCGGCCTATTTCGTCTGCGCCAATCGGGGCAAGCGCTCAGTGGCCATCGATATCGCCAGCCGGGACGGCATTCAGCTAGTGCAAGCGTTGGCTCGGGATGCCGATGTGCTGATCGAGAATTACAAGGTTGGGCAACTTGCCAGGTACGGGTTGGATGCAGCCAGTCTGCGCGCCATCAACCCACGGCTGATCTACTGTTCAATCACCGGTTATGGGCAAAACGGCCCTTTGTCTCATAAGGCCGGGTACGATTTTGCTATTCAGGCTGAAGCCGGGCTGATGAGCATCACCGGTGACAAGGGCGCTGAACCACAAAAGGTGGGGGTGGCCGTGACCGACCTGATGACCGGCGTCTATGCGACCACGGCCATTCTTGCCGCGTTGTATGAAAGACAGCAGACGGGGCGCGGACGCACCATTGATGCGGCACTGTTCGATGTGCAGGTGGCCATGCTGGCTAACCAGGGTAGTAATCAGCTCATTGGGCACACGACGCCAACCCGCATGGGAAACGCTCACCCGAACATCGTTCCTTACCAGGTGTTTCCCACTCGCGATGGCCATATGGTGTTGGCTGTAGGAAACGACGGCCAGTTTGCGCGTTTTTGCGAGGTGGCCGGCCGGCCCGCTGTTTCATGCGACGTGCGATACGGCACCAATCCGGCAAGGGTAGAAAACCGCCACTCGCTCGTGCCCATGATTGCCGAATGGACGCTGCAGCGCGACACGGCCGAGTGGGTTTGCTTGCTGGACCAGTCCGCCGTCCCCTGCTCACCGATCCTGGACATTACCCAAGTCATGGCGCATCCACATGTGGCCGCGCGGGGGATGAAACTGGCGTCGAGTGATGCAACCGTTCCACCTATGGTGGCTAATCCGATGCTGATGGACGGGATGCGACCAAAGTCGGAATTGCCTCCGCCTGAGTTGGGAGTCCATCCGGCAATCTGGAATAGTGTGAAGTGAAGCTCTCGGAGTCAAATTCCAGTAGCCAGGCGGCCTTGGCTATTTGAACAATACAGTAGCTTTGGCAGTAGCTTCAGGTGATTTATTGCTGCTGGCCGGCAAGAGCGCAGAAATGGTGGCCATTGCCGGCAGCTAGACGCACCGCCTCGTAAGGGGTCATGCACTGGCCCGCGGTACTGTGCGGCGGCGAGCGGCGATGCGTGTGGATCGACTCTCCTTGGCGCTACAACTGAATTGTGTTTGGTACCAGCGCGAGAAGCTGCTTGGCGCAGAAAAACCGAGTAGCGCTGCCACTTCGGTTAATGGGCGATCGCTCTCGAGGACATAACGTGTGGCGAGATCCTTGCGGATGTCGTTAACCATAGCCGAGAAGCTCTGCTCCTGTTCAGCCAGTCGACGCTGGACCGTGCGGCACATGACCCCCAGGTGCTCGGCCACCTGCTCGATGCTGCAATGCCCACTGGGTAGCAGCAGCAGAATCGTGCGCCGCACGTCCTCAAGCATTGTCGCCCTCTGCGACTTGGCCGACGCGTCTATCAGCTGCTGCGCATAGCGCACCATCGCCGGATCAGCGGAAGGGTTGCGTGCATCGAGATCGGTTTTTGCGCAGACGATGCAATTGAAGTCGTAGTCGAACTCGACGCAACGGCCAAACAACCGCAGGTGGGTACTGATGTCACGCGGCGCAGCGTGTTCGAAGCACACGCGCCGCGGCTGCCAGTCGGCCCCGAGGAGCTGGCGTATCAAGCGCACCATGACCCCTAGCGCCAGTTCAACCCGTTGGCGCGTGGGCTGACGCGGACTGCCGGCCATGACCACCTCGCGAATAACGACCATTCCAGCGCTTTCCTCGACCGCCAGCGACAGCGCATCATTGAGCAGCGACTGGTAGCGCATCAGCATGTAAAGCGAGTCGCGCAGAGTCGCCTGGTCGCGAATCAGCAGTCCTACCGCCCCAAGATTGGACAACAGGCGCGACTCGGCCATGCAGAGTCCGAAACTCTCGTTGCCCGACATGGTTGCAGAAGCCTGGAGCAGTCGCCCGACACACTCCACCGGAATCATGAGATCCGGCTCGTGCAATACGCTGGGGTTGAGCCCTGCGTCAAAGAGCATCCGGGCCGGGTTGAGTCCGGCGGCAAGGGCCACCTCGCTGTAATTGGTGAGGCTCGCAGCACGAACAAGAGGCGACATCGGTCTAAAGGATTGGCATGAAATGCAAAATGCCTGTCATGTATTGTCAAGCGGAGACAGTCCACCGACGCCACACTTGATCTGTCACGTCATTCTATTACAGGAGACAAACTGTCATGACTCAAGACCTCCAGGTGGCACCCGCAGTGGTCCGCGCGACTTCGCTGGGAAGCTCGATCCAGGTCGAACCGCTCACTTGCACGATCGGCGCCGAGCTCGGCAACGTTAATCTGGGAGCCGCTGCCGAGGACGACGCGCTGATGGCAGAGATCCGGACGCTGCTTCTCAAGTATCGCGTGGTGTTCTTCCGCGACCAGGACATCACGCGCGCGCAGCACGTGGCCTTCGCGCGCCGCTTCGGCGAGCTGGAGGAGCATCCCGTGGTGGGCAGCCATCCCGATCATCCGGGGCTGGTTCAGATCTACAAAACCCCGGAAAGCCCTCCCGAACGCAACGAGAATTCCTGGCACACCGATGCCACCTGGCGCGAAAAGCCTCCACTAGGCGCCGTGCTGCGCTGTGTCGAATGCCCGCCCGTGGGCGGCGACACGATGTGGGTCAACATGGTCGAGGCTTACAGGCAGCTGCCCGAGGATATCAAGACGAAGATCGACCCATTGCGCGCGCGCCATAGCATCGAGGCGAGCTTCGGCGCCGTGATGCCGATCGAAAAGCGCCTGGCGCTGAAGGCTCAGTACCCCGACGCCGAGCACCCGGTTGTGCGTATCCATCCCGAAACCGGGGAGAAGATTCTGTTTGTCAACGCCAGCTTCACGACGCACTTCACCAATTTCAACACCCCGGCCAACGTGCGCTTCGGCCTGGACAAGTCGCCGGGCGCCAGCAACCTGCTCAATTACCTGACCAGCCAGGCCAGCATCCCCGAGTATCAGGTGCGCTTTCGCTGGAAGAAGAACAGCGTCGCCTTCTGGGACAACCGTTCGACCCAGCACTACGCGGTGATGGATTACCCGCCGTGCCACCGCAAGATGGAGCGCACCGCAATCATCGGTGACTTGCCCTACTAAGTGCTCAACATGACATCAACGTCACCAACCATTCTCGTCGTTCCTGGCCTGCGTGAGCATGTGCCGAACCACTGGCAGACCCTGCTGGCGGCGAAGCTGCCTCGCGTGCGCAGTGTCGCCCCGCTCGAGCACGACAAACTTGGCTGCATTGCCCGCGTCGATGCCATCGACAGCGCTCTGGCCTCCATTCAGGGGCCAGTGATCATCGTGGCGCACAGCGCGGGCGCGATGATGGTTGCCCATTGGGCTACCCTGCGCGCCACACGCGAGGTCCAAGGTGCGCTGCTGGCAGCGCCTGCGGACCTTGAAACACCCATGCCGGCGGGCTACCCGACGACCGAGGCACTGAGCAACCATGGCTGGCTACCGATCCCGCGCGCCACGTTGCCGTTTCCAAGCATCGTCGCGGCAAGTAGCAACGATCCTCTCACGCGTCTTGAACGTGCCCGTGACCTGGCCGCGGCGTGGGGCAGCCGCTTCGTCGAACTGGGGGCGGTCGGACATTTGAATCCGGCCTCGGGCTATGGCGAGTGGCCGCAGGCCGAAGCATTCATTCGCGAACTCTCTTCACCGACTGGCGACTGGACGCCACCGGCTGAGAAAGAAGTGGGCCAGGCTTGCGGGATTTGACGATGGCCGTGCTCGTTGAGTGCGACCAGTCAGGTTCAAGGGCTACGCATCTGTACACGTACCCGAAGGGGTGTTCGTACTTTCGGTAATTGGTGCACTTCGACGCGCAATTTCCGCTGGGTATTGACCCTGCGCAGCACAACATGAACGGCGGCTCAATTGCGATTGGCCACCCGTTCAGCATGACCGGTACTCGACTGGAAGGTCGACGTCGCAAGGCCGGGATTCTATTTGCAAATCAACCGGGATAAATGAAATGAAGAAATTGCTGTTGGGATCGATCGCGGTCCTCGGGTCGGGCTTGTCGTTCGCGCAGTCATCGGTCACGCTGTTTGGCGTGATGGATACGGCCGTCGAAATCACCAAGGCCGATGGAGCCGTGCGGATCACGCGGATCGTGTCGGGCGCCAACACACCCAGCAGGCTGGGCTTCAAAGGCAGTGAAGACCTGGGTGGTGGACTTTCTGCTGCGTTCTGGCTGGAGGCCGGTTTCTTCCTCGACACCGGCGCTGGTCAACTGACCAACTTGAACAACACGCCGTCCGGCTCGACTGGGGGCGGCGGCCTGACATTCAATCGTCGGTCCACGGTGAGCTTGATGGGCCGCTTTGGTGAGGTGCGTGTGGGTCGCGACGTGGTGCCTAGTTCCTTGAATTACGTGGTGTTCGATCCGTTCGGTGGTAACGGCATCGGAAATTCCAGTGCGCTGATGCTGAGCACGGGTGTGTTTTCCAGCGTAACAGCCTTGCGTGCATCCAACGCCGTCAGCTACTTTCTGCCCTCCGGTCTGGGTGGTTGGTACGGTCAGGCCATGGCTGCCCTTGGCGAAAACGCGTCGAATGTGTCCGCGACAGCTGCGGGCGGCAAACATGATGGTGACTACTACGGTGCGCGAGTCGGTTATCGCAACGCCAGGCTGGATGTGGCGCTGGCCGCCGGGCGCACGCGCTACGATCTGCTGCCGACGTCCACTGCGGTTGCTGGCAACTCGGACCGCGTCAATCTCGGTGCGTCATACGACTTCGGCATGATGCGCCTGCTCGGTCTGGCCAGCACCGAGCGGCGTGCCCGTGGAACGGGTGGCGTGGGCAGCAACGTGAGCTTCAGTGTGGGCGCCGTCATTCCCCGTGGCCCCAACGATTTCAAGCTGCAGTACGCGCAGGTCAAACAGAACGAGATCGCCGGCAGCAACGATGCACGGCAGTTTTCCGCCGGTTGGGTCTACAACCTCAGCAAACGCACCGCGCTCTACACAACGCTGAGCTTGCTGGATAACCGCAACAATTCGAAGCTGTACGTCCTGAACACGACTGGCGGCTTTGCCACACCGGCCACGACGACGCCGGGTGGCAATATCACCGGCGTCGATTTCGGTATCCGGCACAGTTTCTGAACCCGACCTGAGAAGTTTGCCGAGACCGTCACGCGCGACGTCAAGGATTGGGGTGCGATCGTGCGTGCCGGCAGTCAAGGCGCCCACGCGCCCTCATCGCAGGGTTGTCAAGCTGCCAGCCATGCGTAGCGCGTCCGCTGCCCCGGCTTCTCCAGCAACCGTCGTCTTCAATCCATCTCCACAGCCCTCTTCAACCTGCCAAGCGCCTGATCCCACTGCTGCGCAATCAGCTCCAGCGAGCGACGCGCCTCATCCAACTGCCGCGGGTCAAACTGCCACAAACGCTCCCGCCCCACTTTCACGTGGTGCACCAGCCCCGCATCGGCCAGCACATGCAAGTGCTTGGTCACGGCCTGGCGGGTGATGTCGGTGGTGGAGGTGAGTTGGGCAATCGACACTGCGCCGCCCACGCACAGCACGGCCACCAGGCGCAAGCGAGTCTCATCGCCCAGCGCGGCGAATACGCCTGCGGGGCCGGGCTGTGGTGATTGGGCTTCGGGGGCTTGCGGGGATTTATTGCGGGGCGACATATTTCTGGATATTGCTCATCTGCCCTTCCCAGCCGCCGTCGTTCATGCGGAAGGCTTCGGCGCGGCGGGCCAGCGGGATGTTGTCAAAGCCCGATTCGACCACGCTGAGCAGCGTGCCGTTGCCCGCTTCCGTGAGCGTAAACACCACCAGTGTGGTCGGCTCTTTGGAATAGTCGATGGCCGGGTCCACCGCATAGGGATGCCAGCGGTAAGAAAACAGTTTTTCCGGCTCGATGCGCTCGATCAGCACGTCGAACACCACATGCTCGTAGCCGGAAATAGTGATGTGGCCCTGCACCTGCTGGCCGGCGACGAATTTTTGTCCCTTGAGCGCCACGCCGAACCAGTTGCCGAATTCTTCGGCGTTGGCGAGCGCCGTCCAGACTTTGGAAGGCGCGGCGTTGATGAGGACGCTGCGTTCAATACGGTCGGTTGATGAAGTCATATGCAATCTCCTGGTTGCATTTATTGTGCGTCAGTCCAATCAAATAATGCAACCAAACAGTTGCATTATTTGGAAAACCGAGGAAACAAATTGCAACTGGATTGCAGAGACTTCGTGTTTAACGCATCATCAACGCTTGCCGCGCTGGACGTCGCACAAAGTCGTTTTTGCCTACACAAGGCGGTCAGTGCTGCGTGTCAAATGAGGGTCTCGGCTTAGAGCCGCTAACAAAACCCAGCGAAGCGGTCCTGGCTAGGCGTGCCGCCGCAGACCTCTAGCACGGCAAGGCGGCACAACGACGCCAGGAGGGTTTTGTTAGCGGCTCTTAAAGCATGCCGTCCACGTCCGTTCAACCATGCAGGAGATTGCCATGCCCCAGTTCGCCATGATTACCGGTGACGTGACCTACACGCCGGGTGACGGTGTGCCCATAGAAATCCCGCGGGTGCGCGTGGAAGTGGCGCTGACCTTCGACAGCGCCACCCTGAGCTGGGAAGATGCCCCGGGCATTGCCGCCGTGACCGCCATTCCCCTCACCCAGTTTGAAGAATATGTGCAGGAAGGCAAGATCACCTGGATACCGGAATAAGCGCCGGCGTCCCAATTAGCCACCCGCCAGGTCTGGACGATGCGCTCGTTCGCCATCAGCTTCTCGCGGCGCGAGGCTCGTGCGGTCCAAAAGCTCAGAGCTCGACGATGGTCTTGAAGCCGCCCCAGAACATGCGCTTGCCGTCGAAGGGCATGGCCTTGGGGTCCATCATCGGCGCCAGGCGCGGGTCTTTCATCACCTTGGCATTGACGCTGTCGCGCTGCCTGCGCGACTTGTAGACTATCCAGGAGAACACCACGGTCTCGTCCGGCTTGAGCTTGACGGCTTGCGGAACGAAGTGTGCTTGCCCGGCTTCACGTCGTCAGCAACGCATTCAATGTAATCAAGAGCGCCGAATTCCTTCCAGATCTTTCCGGCCTTGCGCGCCATGCGGCGGTAGGCGTCGAGGTTTTTCTTCGGAACCGGGACAACGAATCCATCGACATAGTGGGCCATGCAAGTGCTCCTTGGGGCGTCGGGGTGGAGGAATCGGGTTGCAGGAGAGTGTCCGGCTTTATCAAGGTGCCCGTCAAGCTGCGCGCTTGTTTGACGCAACGCCGGATCCAGCAAGTCTGGCGGGTGACGCTCACGGCCCAGCGCTGCAAGAGCGCGGCCCAACTTATTTTTGTTGCCAAGTGTGAATGCCACACGGTTCGCGGACGCACGCAGCATACAAAAATCCGCCACGGGCGTATATTGGAACGGCGTCGGGCAATTCCTGCCGGGCGTTGTTCAGGCCGAGCTTTGAAGGAGGTCCAGATGATACCAATCATGAAAAGTCTGATATGCCGCTCATTGATCGTTGCGCTAATCACACTGTCTTTCCAGACAGCACAGGCAGGGATGATCGGGGCTGATCAGGTCGCTGCCAACGCACCGCCTGACCGCGCCGCGGTGCTGAGCATACTCAGCCGCGCCGACACGGCAGCCCAACTTCGGGCCCAAGGCATTGACCCAACGATGGCCCGCGAGCGCGTCGCGGCCATGACGGACGAAGAAGTGCAGACCCTGGCGGCCACCAACATCGACACGGCCCCGGCCGGTGGCATGAGCACCGCCGCAGGCGTGCTGGTGGTGGCGCTGATCGCCGGCCTCGTCTGGTACTTCGCGTTCCGCAAATAAAGCGCGGCGAAAGCCGCGGAGTGATGCATGCCTGATCTCCGCGCTTTGATGATGGGCTTGCGCACATGCCGGCGCGCGGGTATTGCGGGTATTGGCTGCCTGTTGCTCGCCCTCGCCGGCTGCGCGCAAATGGTGCCGCAGACCATGGCGCTGCGCACGGGCTGGCCTGTGGGCGTGGCCCGGCAGGTCGAACTGGCCGGCGTTCCCTTTTTCCCGCAAGAGGAGTACCAGTGCGGCCCCGCGGCGCTGGCGACCTTGCTCAATCACGCGGGCGTGACGATCACGCCCGAGGCGCTGGTCGAGCAGGTTTACCTGCCCGCGCGCCTGGGCAGCCTGCAAGCCGAGATGCTGGCCACGCCGCGGCGCTACGGCCAGGTGCCCTACCTGCTCGAGCCTCGCTACGACGACCTGTTACGCGAGGTGGCGGCTGGCAATCCGGTGCTGGTCTTGCAGGACATCGGCCCTGTCATGACCCAGTGGCATTACGCGGTGGTGGCGGGCTTTGACTACCCCGCCGGCGAACTGCATCTGCGCTCGGGCATGCGCAGGAGTCAGGCCCTGCCCTTCACGCTGTTCGAGCGCACCTGGATGAAAAGCGGCTACTGGGCCATGGTGACCGTGCCGCCCGACCGCATTCCCGCGACGGCGACCGAAGCCCGATGGCTGGCGGCCGTGATGGCGATGGAAAGAACGGGCGACGGAAAGGCCGCTACCCTGGCCTACGCCGCGACCCTCAAGCGCTGGCCAGACAACCTGACTGCCAGCATAGGCCTGGCCAACCAGTACCATGCCGCAGGCGCGCTCAAAGAGGCCGAAGCGGTGCTGCGCGAGGCCTCGACGCGCCACCGACAGTCGACCGTGGTTTTGAACAACCTGGCCCAGAACCTGTCCGACCAGGGCCGCCAACAGGAGGCACTTGCGCAGATCGACCAGGCTCTGCAGGCACAGGGGCCATTTGCGGCCGAGGTGCGTGAAACCCACCGGCTCATCTTGCAACGCCTGGCTGCCCAGCAGCCTCAAGGTGCGCGAGCGGGGTCGGATTCGAAGTAACAGGGAATGGGGTTGAACTCCCCTTCATGCCGCATCCAACAGCCGCATCACCGTCCTCGCGTTCCTCTGCCCCTGATCCTCGAAGTTGTTGTTGAACACCACGTGCATCGCGCCGACCCGCTTGGCCAGCTCGCGGATGCGAGGCACCAGCGCCGCGAGTTCCTGGTCCGGGTAGTCGTAGTTGAAACGCTCGGACGACGCCGCAAGCCCTTTCTGGTTCCAGGTCTCCTGGTTGCGTCCGTGCAGCCGCAGGATGGCCAGCGCGGGATTGGCCACCTCCCATACCGCCGGCACGCTGTTGGCAAAGCCCTGCGGCCCGTCGACCACCACATGGATCACGTTCAGATCCCGCTCGAACGCGAGCGTGGCGGCGGCATGCTCTCCTTCGAACCAGGTGCGGTTGCGAAACTCCACCGCCAGTGTGTGCCCGGCCATGGTCTGCACGCAGCGCGCCACATGCTCATGCCCTTCGCGGTTGCGCACAATCCACGGCGCAAACTGGAAGTGCACGGCGCGCAGCTTGCCCGCGGCGTTCAGCGGCGCCAGCGCCTCGATGAAGCGACGCCACAGCTCGTCGCGAATCTCGGCGGGCATGTCGCGGTAATAGAGCAGCTTCTTGCGGCTCAAGGTGGCGCTGGCAGCGATGGCGGCCTGCAGGTCCTTGTGCAGCACGGTCGGCGAGGTTTGGTGCCCGGTGAACAGCCTGAACGCCTTGACGTTGAACACGAAGCCTGCCGGCGTGCGCTCGGCCCACAGCTGCGCGGTGCTTGCGCTGGGCATGGCGTAGTAGCTCGAATCCACCTCGACCAGGGGAAACTGGCTCGCGTAATAGTGCAGCCGCGCCTCGGCGCTGCGCGCTTCCTTGGGATAAAAGCGTGCGCAACCGATCAGGCTTTTGTCGGTCCAGGAGGCAGTGCCAACCAGGATGGTCATGGGAATCAGGATCGTGGAATGGCACTCGGCCGCCACAATGTTTTCATTGGGAGTATCCTTCAAAAGAGAGATATCCAGTGCGCCAACCACTGGGACACTGGGAAGTGGAGGTCCACATCATGGACGTGCGTGAAGGCTTCATCGGCAGCATAGGCAACACACCACTGATCCGGCTGGCAAGGCTCAGCGCCGAGACCGGCTGCGAGATCCTCGGCAAGGCGGAGTTCCTGAACCCGGGCGGCTCGGTCAAGGACCGCGCGGCGCTCTACATCATCCAGGATGCCGAGCGGCGCGGCGCGCTGAAGCCAGGCGGCACGGTGGTAGAGGGCACCGCCGGCAATACCGGCATCGGGCTCGCCCATATCTGCGCGGCGCGCGGCTACCGCTGCGTGATCGTCATTCCGGAGACGCAGTCGCAGGAAAAGATGGATCTGCTGCGCGTGCTGGGCGCCGAGGTACGGCCGGTGCCGGCCGTGCCGTACAAGGACCCCAACAACTACCAGAAGATCGCCTCCCGCCTGGCGCAGGAGATGGACAACGCGATCTGGGCCAACCAGTTCGACAACCTCGTCAACCGCCAGGCCCACTATGAAACCACCGGGCCGGAGATCTGGCGCGACACGGGGGGCAAGGTGGACGCCTTCACCTGCTCCACCGGCACAGGCGGCACGCTCGCCGGCGTGGCGCGCTTTCTCAAGGAACAGAACCCTGCTGTGCGCAGCGTGCTGGCCGACCCCTACGGCAGCGCCCTGTACAACTTTGTGAAGACCGGCCAGCTCACGGCGGAGGGCAACTCCATCACCGAAGGCATTGGCTCCAGCCGCGTGACCGCGAATCTGGAGGGCACGCCCATCGACGACGCCGTGCGAATCAATGACCAGGACTGCGTCGCCATGGTCTACCGCCTGCTGCGCGAAGAGGGCCTGTTCGTGGGCGGTTCCACCGGCATCAACGTGGCGGCCGCCGCGTGGCTGGCCCGCCAGTTGGGGCCGGGCCACACCATCGTCACCCTGCTGTGCGACCGCGGCGGGCTGTATTCAAGCCGGCTGTTCAATCGCGCCTGGCTAGCGGAAAAGGGATTGGCGCCGCAGTGATTCAGTGATTGAGCGCATCGGGGGGCGGACTCCAATCACCTGAAACGTCTCCCCGATGCCCGACGCTATGCCCTATATCTTCCCGGCTGCCAGTTCAAGCAGGCGCTGGCTGGTTTGGCTCCTTCACCCTCTGGGGGAAGGCGGGGATGGGGGCTCTGTGCGCCTGCACTTCTTTCAAACAAAGCAGGTGCGGTTGCTATGCCTTTCGGCCTGTTCTGCGTTGGTTAACGAAGCGTTACCTCGCGAGCCCCCATCCCAACCTTCCCCCAGAGGGTGAAGGAGCAAAAACGGGCAGCCTGAGCGTTCAGACGGCTGGGCTCGGACTTGTGCATAGCGACCATGCCCTCACCCCATATGAAGCCCGAAATTTGGGCCAACTTCCAGCCAGGCGCACGCCCCGCTTCCGGCTGCCAGCCAGGCCCTGCCCCAAACCCGGCTGGGCTGGCCACTCTAGCCCGTTAGGTCGCGCTCACTAGGGAAAACCCGCATCATGGCGCTACCTTTCTAGCTACCTTTCTAATTTCCCAGCTTCAACCCATCCCAAGGAAACACCATGAGCGCCAAAAATCTGTCCATTGTTGCCGGCAACCTGATCGAGTCTTATGGCAATACGGCCAAAAACGTGATTGATGCCTACCGCGCTGGCGGCGAGCGCGTGGTCAGCCTGCTGGAGCAGCGCTGGAACCGCGCGCTGGAAGAGTCACGCCCGCAACTCACGGCTGAAACGGTCGAAAACGCATCGGCTGCGCAGCTGGCTTTTAGCGCCTGCTACGCCAAGGGCTTGAGCCTGACGACCAACGGCGCACAACACGTGGTGAGCCAATTGGTCAAAGTGCTGGAAGGTGGCGTAGAGCGCGTGGCCGCCAACGCCAGTGCATTTGAAGAAAAAACCGGCGTGACCGCCCTGAACGTGCTGGCCCAGGCCACGGTACCGGGCGCCGAGGCGCTGACCAGGCTGGCAACGCAGATCGAACAGAAGACGGCGGAACTGGCCAGCAAGATTGCGGGCGGCAGCGTGGTGACTGCCAAGGTCAAGCGAACGTCTACCTTCAAGCAGCGGCGCACCGCCAAAGCCGCCTGAGCCAGCGAAACCGGGCCAGGGCCTGACTCCCGTTCCATGCCAGCGCCCACCGGCGCCCATCAACCCAGGTACTTCTTGAGCGGTTCCCAGTAATTGCTGTGCCAGCCGGTCTCCAGGTGCTCGCCTGTGCCGTCCGGAAAGCCGGCATGGTCGACGACAAGCAGGGTGCCCGCACCCTGCGCCTTCAGCACGAAACGAACCACGGAATAAACGCCGGCGTCCCAATTGGCCACCCGCCAGGCCTGGACGATGCGCTCGTTCACCATCAGCTCCACATGGCGCCCCACGATCATGCCGCCAAAGCATGAAAAGGCGCCGCCTGCCTCGCGGCTGATCTCGGCCGGCACGCCGGTGAGCGCGCTGAACTGCTGGCTGTCGGTCAGCGCGCTGTAGACGCGCTGCGGGCTGGCTGCGATGACGATTTCCTGATGGATGACATGAGACATGGCCACACTCCAATCCGTCTCTCGATTGTGGGGAGCGTCGCAGGCTTGTCAAGCTGGCTGCAGCGGGTAGCCGAACCAGCCCTGGAAAGCTGCCCACGCCCGCTGCGCAAGGGCTACCATTCACCTTCGCTCCTTTCGCGCATTAACCTTGCCGCAACGCCCGCCCATGCCCCAACCCGATTTCAGCCCCGCTGCCGACCGCAACAAGCAGCCCATCTTCAACATGCTGCGCGAGCTGCTGCCGGAGCGCGGCAGTGCGCTGGAGATTGCCTCGGGCACTGGCCAGCACGTGGCCTGGTTTGCCGCTGGCCTGCCGCACTGGACATGGCAGCCCACCGATGCCCGGCCCGACGCGCTGGACTCCATTGCAGCTTATGTGGAGCAGCAGGGCCTGACGCAGGTACGCCCGCCCTTGCTGCTGGACGTGATGGCGCCGCGCTGGTTGCCAGACGACGAGAAGTTCGACCTGATTTACTGCGCCAACATGCTGCACATCGCGCCCTGGGCCACCTGCCCCGCATTGATGCAGGGAAGCGCGCGACACTTGGCACCGGGCGGTGTGTTGATTACCTACGGGCCCTATCTGGAAGATGACGTGCAGACCTCGGAGGGCAACCTGGCGTTTGACCAAAGCCTGCGCGCACAAGATCCCGCCTGGGGCATCCGCCGGCGTGAAGACGTGGAGCAAGAGGCTGCGCGCGCCGGGCTGAAGTTATCGTCGCGGCACGCCATGCCCGCCAACAATCTGTTGCTGGTGTGGGCCAGGGCCTGAAACCGGGGGCAAATGCTGCGCCCTCCGCAAACCCCGCCGCAAACCAGGCCGCAAACCACGCTGCTCAGCCGCCCGTCAAAGCCACATAGGCCGCCCGCGTATCGGGCCCCACAGCCGCCAGCACCTGCGCATACGTTGTTTGGTGCCGCGCCATCAAGCGCGCAGAAGCCACCGCTTTCGAGTTGCAAAACCAGTGGCAGGTGTGCTGCATCAAAAACAGCTCGGCAGACAGCGTGAAGGCCTTGTCCCGGGGCGTGCGGTTCAACGCGTTGCTCGCCGCCTGCATGAGGCCGTGGGCGTGGATGGCGAGGGCCTTGCGCAGGTCGAACGTGGCCTGGGGGAACAACCTGGCGGCGTAGGGAATGGCCAGGGGGAGCGTGCTGACGCGGGTATCTGCGGCATCCAGCCTGGCAAACTCGGCGCAGAACTTGTTGAATTGCTCGCACAACTGGGTTTCGGTCGAGTCGAGGTAGCGCCAGATCTGCTCGCGGCGCTCCAGATCTTTCTCGCCCAGTGCGCGCAGGTAGCCTTCGGCCAGGGTCTCCATCAGCTTTTCAATCTGGTAGTTGCCCAGATGACTGGCCAGCAAAACAATGCGTTTGCGTTGCTCACTTTTCTTGAGCAAGAAATAAGCCACTGCCAACAGCAGCACCAGGGGAAGAAGTTCCATCGCGACGTTCAGTTTTCTTGTGTGAAGGGGTGAATGGGTAAAAGGGGCAAGGCAAGGGCGGCAGGATCAGACCTGTTCAGGTTCAGGGCGAACGGGCCGCATTACCCGGTCGGCCTAGCTTAAACCACTGGACGGACCTGTTTCGATGCACGGGAACGTTTTGTGTCAAGGCAGGGCCGGCGTTTTGCGACCGGTGGCGGCGGGAGCGGCGGGAATGCAGCGCAGCTGGGTGAACCCTCACAACCAGCGCCTGACGCGGGCCCGATAGTCGGTGTAGTGGCTGCCAAACAGGGCGGCCAGCGCTTTTTCCTCAGGCTTGATCTGAAAGCGGGTGATGTAGCGCACAAACACCGGCAACCCCAGCACGGCCCAGGCGCAGGACAAATGGGCAGCCCAGGCCAGCAGCATGAACACCAGGCCCACATACATCGGGTTTCGGGTGAACCGGTAAACACCCGAGCTGACCAGCCGGGAGGATTTGTCGGGCCGCAGGGGGTTGACGGTTGTTCTGGCACGCCGGAAGGCGAGGATGCCGGACATCTCAAAGCCGGCGCCGATCAGCACCAGCGCCACCACCACGGCCATGCGTACAGCCGCGGGGGTGTCGATGCCCGGTGCAATCAGCGACACGCCCCACATCGCACTGCCCACCAAAACAGCTACCAGGGGTGGCGGAATCCTGAGTTCAAGGTTGGGCATGTGAAGACCGATGGACAAAATGACAGATTGACCGGGCACCGGAGCACCCCAGACCGCCATCTTCGCCCATTGGCCCTCCAAAGAGGCTTCAAGGGACTTTAAAAAAAGAGAAGGGGCACAAAGCCCCAACCCGCGGTGAATCGCTGCGGGGACAACAGCCCGCCCCGTGCCATCCTTCCCTTCTCCCCCACTTCCCACTTCCCACTTCCTACTCCCTACTCTCCACTTCCTGCCCAGTGACAGCAAAAGTGATTTTTTAAGCCGCCAATCAGCGCGCCATCTCCTGCGCAATTCGCCGCTCCACTTCGCCCAGGCCAAAGCTGGTGAGGTCCAGGTCTTGCAGGTAGGTCAGCAGGCGCGTGGTGGCCGAACCGAGTTCGCTTTCGAGCTCGCCCAGGAAAGGGCTGGACGCAAAGATGGCGAGCGAGCGGAAGCTGTCCTGCTGGGCATAGGGCTCCAGGTAGTCGGCCAGTTCGCGCGCAAAGCGCGGATTTTCCTTGTGCTTGGCTTCCATTCGCGGCTGATAAGCCGTGCCACCCATGCCCTGGTCAGTATTTTCGCGCCCCATCCTGTCGTCGGCCAGTTCGCTGACCTTGCTGCGGCCTTGCGGATGCTCAAAGCTCTTGAGGACCACCATGGGGCTGCCGCGGTCGTGCGACAGCAGGCGGGCGTGCGTAGCGTTGGCAATCAATATCCATTCTGGCTTCATGATCGTGTCCGTCAAGGTTAGGGGTACCCCAGGTTGTCATTGATTTCACGATAGCGCAGGTCTTCCAGAGCGGATTTGATGCGCGCCAAGAAAACCTGCGAATGCGGGGGCATGGCCAGGGTCAGCGCGCCACCAGCACGGGCAACGCCGACTCGGCCACCACCCTGTTGGCCACGCTGCCCAGCATCAGGCGGCCGAAGCCGGAGCGCCCGTGCGAGCCGACCACGACGAGGTCGGCGCCCTCGTTTTCGGCGGTCAGCAAAATGCCACGCGCGGATCCGACCTCCTCCACCATGCGAAGCTCCACCGCCAACTGGTCATCACCCCGCCCGGCGATCTCCATCACCCTGGCGTGGGCTTCTGCGGCCCGGGCCTGCGCGGCCGCCATGTAGGCATTAAAGCCGTAAGGGTTGGTCTCGCCCAGGCTCAGGTAAGGATAGGGGTCGATGACAAACACCGCCGTGAGCTTGGCGCCGTGTGTGCGCGCAAGACCGACAGCCAGTTCGGCGGCATGCTCCGAGGCGGCGGAGCCGTCAGTAGCCAGAAGAATGTGTTTGAACATGGCGGGCCTCGCTTTTGAAAATGGCGGGCAGGCAAGGCCCGGCCAGCAGATGATTTGATGACACCGATTTGATGATGCAACCGGGGGATGGACGGGCCTTTGATCCGCGTCAAACTCGCTGCAATTAGTAGGTGGTAAGTGGTAAGTGGTAAGTGGTAAGTGGCAATCGGGCAATTTGGCATTTGGCGGGCCGTGGTCGGCGGGACTTGCGCCCGAGCCAGCCGGCCACACCCGTCGAAAAGCGGGGGACGCGCTTGAAATGGGTCGCCACGGCCCCAAGGTGCACGAATATGACTGAATCCCTGCACATCGTCTGCCCGCACTGCCACACCACCAACCGCGTCCGCGCAGACCAGCTCGGCAGTGCGCCGAATTGCGGCAGCTGCAAACAGGCGCTTTTCACCGCGCATTCCGCCGCGCTGGACGAAGCGGCTTTTGACAAACACATCAGCCGCAACCAGATTCCGGTGCTGGTGGATTTTTGGGCGCCGTGGTGCGGGCCCTGCCGCCAGATGGCACCCGGCTACGAGCAGGCTGCCGCGCAACTGGAGCCCAGGGTGCGCGTGGCCAAGGTAGACACCGAGGCCGTGCCCAACCTGGGCGCACGCTTCAACATCCGCAGCATTCCCACGCTGGCGCTGTTCCAGAACGGCCGCGAGGTAGCGCGCCAGGCGGGCGCCATGGGCGCGGCGGACATCGTGCGCTGGGTGCAGTCCAAGCTGCGCTGACGGCGGCCAGTACGGCCAGACCGGGGTTTTCTCAAGGGGGAGATCAGGGGGAGATGCCCACCGACTCATCCGTGGCCAGGTAGCGCTTCAGCAGGTCAAAAAAGCTGTCATAAAACGCATCGGAGGTGATGGTCTGGCTGCCCACCTTGACCATCGCATCATTGCTCGAACTGAAGGGCAGCGAGAGCGAGCCGATCGCCCCCACCCCCACGCTGGCGGAGTTGTTGCTCTTTTTCAGGGCATAGCTGTCCTGCAGCGCGGTGACAAAACCCAGGCTGATTTTTCCGTCAGAGCTCTCGGGCGCGCACACCACCCGGATCATCATCTGCAGGTGGGCCTCGGGCTCGGGCTGGAAGCTCTTCTGGCCCTCCACCAGGTCGGCCCTGACGGTGTTGATGATGTAACCCTGGCTCAGCAGCGCCCGTCGCGCGGCCTCGCAGGTTTGCGCGGGGGTGGCGTCAAACAGGCGGGAGTACGTCGCGGTGGAACCGAACTTTTCCTGCAGCGGGAAGGCCTTCACAGGGCTTGCGCACCCTGCCAGCAGGGCTGACAGGCCGCAAAGGCCCAGCAGCAATGGCACCAATGGAGACATCAATGAAGACACCAATGGAGATTGACGGTAAGTCAGGCAAAACGGCTTCACAGGTAAAACACTCCCCAGCATCAACATTTCTACAGGTTCATCAGGCATCATCACCCATGCTGACACACCCAGACATATTCAGGCGATTTTAAAAACTTCGCCGACGCCCTCACAGCACCCTAAATCATTGACCCGGCGCAAACGCACGGTTTACACCCAGACTGTCGTAGGACGTTTCCACCGCCTTCGGGCCGCACGGCCCATGCGCTACTATTTTGATAGCTACCTGCCGCCGTGGTTCGCCGCAGCTACTCGGCAAGAGCCTCTTCTATTTCAGAAAATCGCTAAAGTAGGCCTGATGGAGCCCTGCTACATCCATTACAAACGCAAACACCACGCCCGGGGCCTGGCTGCCGGCGCGCTGGCCGCCTTGCTCGCGCTGGCCGCCTGCACCGAGGCGCCCAGCTGGCAAAAGCTGCTGGCGGCAAAGATCACCCAGCAGTATCCGGCGTACACCGTGCAGCCGACACCTGACGGCAACTTGAAGGTGGAGCGGCCGGGGCTTGCGACCGTGCCGGTGGATGTGGACGCCATTGCCCGCTTTTGCCAGCGCGGGCCGCAGGACTGCAACTACGCGACCGACCAGATGCTGCTGGCGCTGCGCTAGTGTGGTGCGCTCGAAGTTCCAGAACCTATGGGGCGCCGGCAATGGTGGCGTCTGCGGATGTCGAACTCACGCTCCCGGCCAGTTGCTGCCGGTGGCGACCGGCGACTGTCGGGCGACCACCCAGTGCAGTCACGGCCGACCTGGCCTGCGCGTCCGCCTCGGCGTACAAATTACAAGTGCGCTTCGGGTCCGCGGCCAACCAGCGATGGCGTCAGAGATGGGCCGCTCGGGGACATCCGCCCCGCGGCGCGGCGCGTCGAGGCGAACGCACTCGTGCCCAGCCACCGCCATAGGTCTTCCGCGTCGCGCCTCGCCCCATCAACACGGATCTCGTGCGACTGAAGGGCCTGCTGAGGCGTGCGGTCACCCGCCCACACCTCGGTCAAAGCGCGCACGGAAGCATCCACCACGAGCGTCAGCTCGCGCCCTGGGTCGTCGCGACACAGGTCGGCCACGCCGTCCTCCACGACGAGCCACCAGGCGCGCTCGCGAGCCCGTGCGTCGCGGAACTGGAAGTGGATGACCACGGGCCGGGACGGGAACTCCTGGATGCACGCGAATCGGCGCATATCCCACATGAGCAAGCCCGCATCCAGTTCATCGTCGCGCAGGCGGCTGCCAATCCACTGCGCACCCCAATGGCCAAGCGCCATGACAATGGGTCGAAGTGCCTCGCCGGCCTCTGTGAGGCTGTATTCCCAAACCTTGCCGACGGCGTCGCGGCGCACGACACCGAATTCCTCGAGACGTTGAAGCCGCTGCGCCAGCAGGCTGGTGGACATTCGCGGTACGCCGCGATGCAGCTCGTTGAAGCGCTTGCTGCCGCACAGCAACTCGCGCACAACCAGCGGCGTCCAGTGCTCGCACAACACCTCGGCACCCCTTGCAACGGTGCAGAACTGACCGTAGGTTTTTTCCATCGTATCGTCTCCAGAGCGTAAACGCTTCAGATTCTGGACTAGTCTGGGCGCCCAGTCACGCGCAAGCTGTCCATGTAGGGCACGTCTGCCCGAGAAAGAACGCCATGACGAGGATTGCCATCATTCAGCGCCCACCGGCCTTGCTCGACCGTGGCGCCACCATCACAAGAGCCGTGCAATGGGTCGCCGAAGCAGCAGCGGCAGGGGCGTCGCTGATCGTCTTTCCCGAGTCGTTCATTCCGGGTTACCCGTCCTGGATATGGCGACTCGCGGCAGGAAGGGATGGCGCCGTCATGGGCCAATTGCACGCCCGCTTGCTCGCCAACGCGGTTGACGTCGGCGGCGGCGACTTGGCTGAACTGTGCGAGGCCGCCCGCGCCCATAAGGTGACGATCGTGTGCGGCATCAATGAGCGAGATCGGGAGCGTGGCGGCGGGACGCTCTACAACACCGTCGTTACCATTGGCACCGACGGCAGGGTGCAGAACCGGCACCGCAAGTTGATGCCAACCAACCCTGAACGCATGGTTCATGGCTTGGGCGATGCGTCCGGGTTGCGCGTGGTCGACACGCCTGCCGGCCGGATCGGCTGCCTCATCTGCTGGGAGAACTACATGCCGCTGGCGCGCTACGCGCTCTACGCCCAGGGCGTGGAGATCTACGTCGCGCCCACCTACGACAGTGGGGACGCCTGGATCGGCACGATGCGCCATATCGCGCTCGAGGGTCGGTGCTGGGTGGTCGGTAGCGGCACGGCGCTGCGTGCCAGTGACGTTCCGCAGGACTTCCCGGCCCGCGCAGAGTTGTTCCCCGATCCCGAGGAATGGATCAACGACGGCGATTCGGTGGTGGTCGATCCCATGGGGAAGGTCGTCGCGGGCCCATTGCGCCGAGAGGCCGGCATCTTGTATGCAGAGATCGATACCGCGCGCGTCGCGCCGTCACGCCGAACGCTCGACGTCACCGGGCACTACGCGCGACCGGACATCTTCGAGCTACAGGTGCGTCGCGCGCCGGTGACACCCGTGCGCTACGTTGACGGGTAAGCGCCGCGCGCCCAGATTGATTGCAGGACCAGCCGACCCGTTCCGTCGCTCGAACACTTGCCAGGATGGCGGCCGGCAACCGGCAGTAAGACCCCAAATTTCATCACTCTTCCTGGAGATGACTCATGGCTATCAAACTTACACGAATGGACGGCGGGACAGTGGACCTTTCGCCGGAGGTCCTGCAGTCGTTCAAGGCCGCATTCAAAGGCCAGGTGCTGACTGCGGATGACCCGGAATACGAGGAGTCGCGCAAGATCTGGAACGCGATGATCGATCGTCGCCCTGGCCTGGTGGCTCGCTGCACCGGGACGGTCGATGTCGTGCAGGCCGTTCGGTTCGCGCGTCAGCACGGGCTTCTCAGTTCCGTGCGCGGCGGCGGCCACAATATCGCAGGCCTTGCGGTCTGCGAGGGCGGCCTCATGATCGACATGTCACCGCTGAGAGGCGTTTGGGTCGATCCAGTGCGCCGCACGGCTCGCGCGCAAGCCGGCTGCACACTGGCCGAGGTCGACCGCGAGACACAGCTGCACGGGCTCGCAGCCGTGCTCGGTTTTGTTTCTGCCACCGGGATTGCAGGCCTCACCGTCGGCGGCGGATTTGGCTACCTCACGCGTCGCCACGGCTGGACCTGCGACAACGTGGTCTCGATGGAAGTGGTGACCGCCGGCGGCGACGTCTTGCGTGTGTCTGCGGACGAGAACGAGGACCTGTTCTGGGCGCTGCGTGGCGGCAGCGGCAACTTCGGAATCGTCACATCGTTTGAGTATCGACTCTTTCCCGTCGGCCCCGAAATCCTGGGAGGCGCGATCGCGTGGCACGGCGACGACGCCCAGCAGGTTCTCGACGCCTACCGTGAGTTCAGCGCAGGGGCGCCGCGCGAATTGACCAGCGTGGCTGTTCTGCGGATTTCGCCGCCGGCACCTTGGCTCCCGAAGGATGTGCACGGCAAGCCGATCGTCGCCATCTTCGTCTGCTACTCCGGCAAGGTCGAAGACGGAGAAGCATTGATCGCGCCGCTGCGCGGGCTGGGTCGGCCAGTGGCCGACATCATGACGCGTCGGCCCTATACGCAGATGCAGAGTCTGCTTGATGCCACGCAGCCCAAAGGACGGCGCTACTACTGGAAGTCACACTACCTGCCAGGCATCGATCGTCAGACCATTGACGTCGCCGTGGAGCATGCGGGCCGAATTCGATCGCCCCATTCGGCCATCCTCCTGTTCCAGATACAGGGTGCGTTGGGCGAGCTGCCTGCCGGGTATTCGCCGGCAGGCAATCGAGACGCGGCCTATGTGCTGAACATCGCTGCCTCCTGGGAGAAGCCGGGCGATGACGACATCAATGTCAAGTGGGCGCGCGACTGCTTCGAAGCGACGCGCTCCTGCTCGACAGGCGGGGCATACATCAACTTCCTGACTGAGGACGAGGGCCAGGACCGCATCGAGGCCGCGTACGGCCGATCCAACCTGGACAGACTCGCGGCGCTCAAGCGCAAGTACGACCCCGAAAACTTCTTCCGCCACACAAAGAGTGTCTCTGGTTGAACTGATAGCCAGTCAGCTCGACCCTCTCGGGCCAAGCTGCCTGGCTTGATGGCTTCATGCCTTCTCAAAGCTTCCTAGCCACGTCCACGGCGGTTGTGCATCATGCGCTCCACCTCCTGGCGCAGTGCGGTCAGTTCATCGCGCAGCTGGCGGCGTTCCTGCTGGGTCACCACACCGTCAGACTTGAAGGCGGCCTCATGGCGTGCAATGCGGCGCTCGCGGCTGTGCAGCCTGTCGGCTTCACGCTGGGTGATGCGGCCGGTGCGCACGCCCTCGTCAATGCGCTCGCTGATATTGACCTGGCGATTGTCGATGCCGGGGGTACCGGGATTGCCGGGGTAGCCGGGCTGGCCCACCACGTCGCGGTTGGCAATCAGGCGTTCAACTTCAGCGGTCAGGGCGCTGAGGTCGGCCCGCAGTTGCTGGCGCTCCTGGGGTGAGACGTCGCCGTTGGCCCTGAACTGGTTTTCGCGCATCTGGATCTCGCGGTCACGGCGGTAAAGCGCCTGCGCCTCCGACGGTGTGATGCGGCCCGAGGCCAGGCCTTCCTGGATGCGCGCGCTGATCGCAGCCTGCGTCTGGTCAATGCCGGGCGTGTAGGTGCTTTGCGCCATCACCGGAGCGAGGCCCAGGCTGGCAAACAAGGCGGACGCCAGTAGCGAGAGGGTTAAAAGTTTCGATTTCATGGGATCTCCTGCTTTGGATTGGATAACCGACAACTCGAATGGCCATTTGCAGCCGCTGGCATTTCAAACCAGGGTCGGCAAGCGGCTGTGGGAGCTGCTTTCTGAATCGCTGCGTTCCGGGGTTCTGTTATCGGGATCTTTGATTCAGTGCGTTCATTGTTGGCCTGCATTTGTGAACGCCGTGTAAGGAAAACGGAGATTTACCCGGTATTTACGTCGCGACTTCAGTGGTATCCAAATGCACTTTTGACCCATAAAGTGACCGCAAAGGTCGGGGTGCGCCGGCCCCGGAGGTGATGCGCCAATGGAGATGTACCGGGACAGGCGGCCGGCTCAGCCAGGCGGGTCGGCCTGGCGCGTTGCCTTGAGCTCGCGCAGCTCATCGTGCAGGCTTTTCACCTCGGCGCGCAGTGCGCCGATGGCGTGCATCAGGTCGCGTTCGATTTGCCGCTCTTCGGTTTCAACAAACATGGCCGCCACGGAGGCCGTCACCAGCGACAGCACGGCCAGGCCCAGCAGCACCACCAGCACGGCAAATGCGCGCGACAAATCGGTGCTGGGAACAATGTCGCCATAGCCGACGGTAGCGGCCGTGGTGAAGGCCAGCCACAGCCCGTCAGCCAGGGTGACGACGCGCGGCTCGACGATCCAGAAGCCCACGCCGCCCAGGCCCAGAATCAGCAGGCACAGCACCAGCGAGTACCTCACGCCGCGGCGGGTGACAAGATGTTTGCGATGTTGCCAGTTCATCATGGAGGCACTGTACCGCAGCACCGGCTGCCCCCGTGTTGCGCTGGATCAAGGGCGTAGTGTGGTGTTGCACCACACTAGCGCGCCACCCCCAGCAGGTGTTCCAGCAGCTGCGGCTGCTCGCGCAACTGCCGCGCGGTGCCGGCATGCACTACGGTGCCGCGGTCGAGCACAACAGCGCTGTCGGAGATTGCCAGGATGGCCTGCGGATGCTGCTCGACGATGATGGCCGACAAGCCCTCTTCGCGCGTGATGCGGCGAATCGCCCGCAGCAGCTCTTCCACAATGATGGGCGCCAGGCCTTCGAGCGGCTCATCGAGCAGCAGCAGGCGCGGGTTGAGCACCAGCGCGCGGCCCACCGCCAGCATCTGCTGCTCGCCGCCCGACAGCTGCGTGCCCAGGTTGGTCTTGCGTTCGGCCAGACGCGGAAACATCTCGTACACCCGCTCCGGCGTCCAGCGGCCCGGCCGCGCCACGGCGGTCAGGTTTTCATGGACGGTCAGCGACTTGAAGATGTTGCGCTCCTGCGGCACCCAGCCGATGCCCACGGCCGCACGCTCATGCGAGGCCAGCTTGTGCAAAGCCAGCCCGCCCAGTGTGATGCTGCCGCCGTGCTGGCGCGTGGCGCCGGCCAGCGTGTTGATCAGCGTGGTCTTGCCGGTGCCGTTGCGCCCCAGCAGCGCCAGTGTTTTGCCTTCGTCCAGCGCCAGCGAAATGTTGTTGAGCACAATCGCCTCGCCGTAGCCGGCGCTCAGTCCTTCGACTTTAAGAAGTTCACTCATGGTGGGCCTCCTCGCCATGGCCCAGGTACACCGCCTTGACTTCGGGATCGTTCGCAATCTGTTCCGGATCGCCTTCGATGAGCACCGTGCCATTGACCAGCACCGTCATGCGCGTGGCAAAGCTGAACACCAGGTCCATGTCGTGTTCGATCAGCAGCACCGACACGTCGGCCGGCAGCGCCGCAACGGTTTGCAGCAGTTCCTCGCGTTCGCCGGCCGGCACACCGGCCACGGGCTCGTCGAGCAGCAGCACGCGCGGCTCGCAGGCCAGCGCAATCGCGATTTCCAGCAGGCGGCGCTTGCCGTAGGCCAGCACACGGGTGGGCTGGTTCATCACCTCGGTCAGGTGGAACTGCTCGAGCAGCTGCTCGCAGCGCGCGGCCACCGCGTCGCTGCGGCCCAGCGACTGCCACCAGCGGGCACCGAGGCCGTGTTGCTGCGAGACCGTCAACGCCAAAGTCTGCAACGGCGTCAGAGAGTCGAACAGCTGGTTGATCTGGAAGGTGCGCACCATGCCGCGCTGCACGCGCTGGTGCGGGGCCAGCTGGGTGATGTCGTTGCCGAGCAGCGTGATGCGCCCTTCGGTGGGTTGCAGCACGCCCGTCAGCAGGTTGATCAGCGTGGTCTTGCCGGCGCCGTTGGGGCCGATGAGCGCATGGCGCGCGCCCTTTTGCAGGTTCAGCGTGACGTTGTTGGTGGCCGTGATACCGCCAAAGCGCATCACCAGGCCGCTGGCCGACAGCACAGTCTGGTCGGTTTGATCGGTTTGATCGATTTGATCGGTCTGGCCGGTGCTCATGCCTTACTCCTCTTGAACCAGGTCCAGGG
The DNA here is from genome assembly GCF_056401355.1 of Polaromonas sp. P4_F4. Taxonomy (NCBI): domain Bacteria; kingdom Pseudomonadati; phylum Pseudomonadota; class Betaproteobacteria; order Burkholderiales; family Comamonadaceae; genus Polaromonas; species Polaromonas sp. P4_F4. The sequence goes on from NZ_JBFUJO010000013.1 coordinate 32,654, forward strand.
CCGCAGCAGGCGCTCGCGCCCGACCAGCACCAGCACGACGAGGAACAGGCCAATCCAGAAAGTCCAGTACTGTGGGGTGATGGCCGACAGGATGTCCTGCATCAGCTTGAACACCACCGCACCGGCAATACCGCCATACAGCCAGCCGACGCCGCCCACCACCAGCACCAGCATCACGTCGGCCGAGCGGTGAAAGTCAAACACGTCCAGCGAGGCAAAGCCGGTGGTCTGCGCCAGCAGGCCGCCGGCCGCACCGGCAACCCCGGCCGACACCGTGTAGATCACGGCCAGGCGCGCATGCACCGGAATGCCGATGGCCATTGCGCGCAGCCGGTTGTCGCGAATCGCCATCAGGGTGGCGCCAAACGGCGAATGCACCAGGCGCCGGGCGAGCAAAAAGAGAACGAGGCCGACACACAGCGAGTAATACGCGGCGGTGCGGCCCGACAGGTCAAACTCGAAGCGGCCCAGCAGCGGCCCCATCAGCACGCCTTGCAGGCCGTCGGCCCCGCCGGTGAGCCAGTCAAGCTTGTTGGCCAGCTCCAGCAGGATCAGGCCCATGCCCAGGGTGACCATCAGGCGCGTCAGGTCGCTGCCGCGCATGATGGTCAGGCTGCAGGCGGCGCCCATCAGCGTGGAGACCGCAATCGCCACCGCCAGCCCGACCAGCGGATCGGGCATGACCAGTTTGGCGAACAGCGCAGCGGCATAAGCGCCCAGGCCAAAAAATGCCGCATGCCCCAGCGACACAATGCCGGTGAAGCCCAGGATCAGGTCCAGCGAGATGGCAAACAGCGCGACGATGGCGATTTCATTGATGATCAGCGCATGGCTGGACAGCAGCAGCGGCGAGGCAAAAGCCAGCAGCCACAGCACCGGCTCCCAGGGTTTCCAGCGCGAGGCATTCAGCAGGGACTGCCGGACCGGCAGGAGTGGTTTGTTGTTCATCACTTGCCGCCTTTGCGCACAAACAGGCCTTGCGGGCGCCAGATCAGGATCGCAATCATCAGGCTGTAGACGATGAAGGCGCCGAGTTTGGGGATGTAGTACTTGCCGGCCACATCGGCAATGCCCAGCAGCAGCGCGGCCAGCAGCGGCCCGGTGATGGACGAGGTGCCGCCGACGGCGACCACGATCAAAAAGTAAATCATGAATTTCAGCGGGAAGGTCGGGTCCAGCCCCAGCACTTCAGCGCCCAGCGCGCCGCCCAGCCCGGCCAGGCCCGAACCGACCGCAAAGGTGGACAGGAACACCACGTTGACATTGATGCCCAGGCCGGCGGCCACGCGCTGGTCATCCACTGAGGCGCGCAGACGGCTGCCGAAGCGTGTGCGCGCCAGCACATACTGCAGCGCCAGTGTGAGCGCCGCGCACACGGCCACGATGAACAGGCGGTAGTGGCCCATACCCAGAATCCACGAGCCGCTGCCGATCTCGGTGCGACCACGCAGCCAGTCAGGCAGCTGGATGATCTGCTGGGTCGAGCCCATGAAGTAGTCCATGCTGGCCACCGCCATGAAGGTCAGGCCAATGGAAAACAGCACCTGGTCCAGGTGCGGCCTGGCGTACATCGGCCGGTACAGCGTGCGCTCCAGCACCCCGCCCAGCAGCGCCGCGCCCGCAAAGGCCAACGGCAGGCACAGCAAAAATGGCACGCCCAGCCGCTGCATCAGCAGCACGGTGATGTAGCCGCCCACCATGGCAAACGCGCCGTGCGCCAGGTTGACGAAATTCATCAGGCCCATGGTGACGGCCAGGCCGACCGCGAGCACAAACAGCAGCATGCCGTAGGCAATGCCGTCAAAGAGGATGGTGAGCATCAGTGATGGTAGTTAGTCAAGAAGTCGGGATCCTGGATTGCGGGTCGAGCCCGCAATGACCAGCAAGCAAAATAGCTGTCATGCCGGGCTTGACCCGGCATCCATCTTGGCGTGTACACGGCGATGGATTCGGGTCAGATCCCAATGACATACCCGTTTTACCTGGCCTTGCCCGGGTCTTTCACGTCCTTGATGGTTTCGAATTCGACGTTGTAGAGCTGGCCGCCGACTTTCTCGACCTTGCGGATGTAGACGTTTTGCACAATGTCGCGCGATTGCGCGTCCACAAAGATCGGGCCGCGCGGGCTCTCGAAAACCTGGCCCTTCATGGCAGCGAGCAAGGCCTCGCCGCCGCCTGCTCCCTTGGTGGTCTTCAGGGCTTCGTAGATCACGCGCATGCCGTCATAGCCGCCCACGGCCATGAAATTGGGCCGCAGCCCCTTGTTGGCCTTGCCGAAGGCCTCGACAAACTTCTGGTTCAACGGCGATTTGTGGGCCGCCGAATAGTGGTGCGAGGTCACCACACCCACGGCCACCTCGCCCATGTCGTTCAGGATGTCGTCATCGGTCACATCGCCGGTAGCGATCAGCTTGATGCCGGCCTTGTCCAGGCCGCGCTCGGCAAACTGCTTCATCAGCGCCGAACCGGCACCGGAGGGCACAAAGGCAAACACCGCATCGGGCTTGGCATCGCGCACTTTCTGCAGGAAAGGCGCGAAGTCGGGGTTGCGCAGCGGCACGCGCACCGCGTCCACCACAGCGCCACCGTTGAAGGTGAAGCGGTCCTTGAAGGTGCGCTCGGCGTCAATGCCGGGGCCGTAGTCCGACACCAGGCTCACCACTTTCTTGATGCCGTTCTTCGGCGCCCAATCCGCCACGCCAATGGTGACCTGCGGCAGCGTGAAGCTGGTGCGCACGATGTAGGGCGAGGCCTCGGTGATGCTGGAGGTGGCCGCGGCCATCACCACCATCGGTGTTTTGGACTGCGTGGCCAGCGGGGCCGTGGCGAGCGCCAGCGGCGTCAGGCCGAAGCCGGCCAGCACATTGACCTTGTCGTTGACGATCATTTCCTGCGCCAGGCGCTTGGTGACGTCGGGTGTGCCGGTGTCATCCTTGATGATGAGTTCGACCTTTTTGCCGGCGACGGTGTCGCCGTTTTGCGCCATATACAGCCGGGTCGCCGCTTCAATCTGCCGGCCCGTGGAAGCGAAGGGCCCCGTCATCGGCAGGAGCAGGCCTATCTTGAACTTGCCGTCTTGCGCGAGCGCTTGCACGCTGGCGAGCGCCACGGCGGCCATCACGGCGGCTTGGATAAAGGTTCTTTTGTTCATGGATGTCTCCTGGTAATTAATGCGAACGGAATCGGAATCAACAATGCAGTGTTAGGCCCCTCAGGCCTCGGGTCTATAGGAAGAATCCAGGGTCAGCGAGCCGACCACCCGTGATACGCAGGTACAGATGCGCGTGTTTTGCTGCTTTTCGTGCTCGCTCAAAAACACATCGCGGTGATCGATCTCGCCGTCCAGCGCGAGCACATCCATCGCGCACAGGCCGCACTCGCCGCGGCGGCAATCAAAAATGCTTTCCACGCCGGCGCTCTCCAGTGCGTCCAGCAGCGTGGTGTCGGCCGGCACCATGATGTCGACCTGATGGCGCGGCACCCGCACCCTGAAGGCCTGGGCAGCAAAACGGCCGCTGCTGCCAAAGGTTTCAAAACGCAGGTCGGCCAGCGGACGGCCGGCCTCGGTCCAGCTTTTCCTGACGGCCTCCAGCATGGACACCGGGCCGCAGGTATACAGCTGCCCACCCGCGGGCAAGGCGCCAATGGCGGCGGCCAGGTCCATGTTTTCGCCGCGCCCGGCCACGAAGGTCTGCAGGGCGTCGCCCAGCGCTGCGCGCAGCAGCGGCAAAAACGCCAGTTCCTCTTGCGTGCGCGCACCGTAGAGCATGCGCAGCGTGGCGCCCGACTTCTGGCACTGCGCCTGGAGCTGCTGGGCCATCATCACCAGCGGTGTGATGCCTATGCCGCCGGCCACGATCAGATAGTGCGGCGCCGACAGGTCCAGCTGAAAATGGTTTTGCGGATCGCTGATCTGCAGCCGGTCACCTACGGCCAGCCGCCACATGGCCAGCGAGCCGCCCCGGCCGTCGTCCATGCGTTTGACGGCAATGCGATAGCTCACGCCATCGGGCAGGCCCACCAGCGAATAGGAACGGGTCTGCACCTTGCCGTTGACCAGCACCTGCAGCTGCAAATGCGAGCCGGCCTGCCACGGCGCAGCAGCGCCCTCCGCCGGACGGATTTCGAATTCGCGCACGGTGGGTGTGACGTCGCGCACGGCGGCAACGGTGGCGGGTTGCCAGGTCTGGGTGCTTTTCATGTTCTGGGAATCACGTAGTCAGAGGTGGTCAGAAGTGGTCAGAGGCAGTCAGCCGCGCCGGCGGATCAGCTTCATGGCTTTCATGGATGCCGGCATGGCCGAGCCCTGGCCCGACAGCGCACGGCGCAGGTTGCGCTGCGCCAGGCGCGAGTGCTCGCGCATCAGGGCTTCGGCGCGCGTGCCCTCGCCGCGCTCAATGGCATCGAGTACCTGCCAGTGCTGGTCCTGCGCCACCACGAGCATGTCGCGCGCCTGCGGCGAGTTGGACTGCACCACGACAAAGGCCGAAGCCGACGCAAAAGGCAGGCTGACCACACGCTCCAGCTGTTTCACGGTGACCGGGCTGTCGGCCATCTCATAGAGCAGCGTGTGAAAGCGCTCATTCAAATCCACATAAGCGGAAAAGGCCTCGTCGCTCAGCGCGGGCTGGGCCAGCACCGCGTCCACCTGCTTGAGGCAGTCTTTGGCCTCACCCATCACCACCGCCGGCGCGCCCCGCTCGGCCGCCAGCCGCACCAGCAAACCTTCCAGCGTGCCGCGCAGCTCAATCGCGTCGGCAATGTCGCGCTCGGAAAAGGTCCGGACCGCATAACCGCCGTTGGGCAACGCTTCGAGCAGGCCTTCCTGCTCCAGCCGCATCAGCGCCGCGCGTATCGGCGTGCGAGACACGCCGAGGCGCTCGACAATCGCCAGTTCGGCAATACGGGTGCCGCCGGCCAGTTCGCCCGAGAGGATCAGCTCGCGCAGCTTCAGCAGCGCCCGCACCTGCGCGCTTTCCGTGCCAATCGGGTTTTCAGCGGCGGTGCCATCTGCCTCGGAAGCTATATTTTTGATAGCAGTTGCCATGGATTTGTGTTTGTGTGGGGGAGATGTCGGGAAAAAGAGCCGGGGTTGAAAGGCGTGGTTGAAAGATCAGGCCACCTGGCGGATCGGGATCACCGGGGTGGGGGATGTTTCACGTTCCACCATCTTGTCGATCAGTTTGCGGGCCCACATCGAGCCGGCGTCGATGTTGAGGTTGTAGAACTGGTGGTCCGGGTGTTCGTCCATGGCGATCTGCTGCGCTTCCAGCACATGCTCGTCTTCGCGGAAGATGCTGGCCACGCCCTCGCGCAACTGATGCGTGAGGCGCTGCTCGCCCAGACAGTAGTTGCGCGCAAAAGCCCAGAAGTAGTGGCAAGTGCCGTCGGTCTCGGGCGTGATGGTATTGAGCACAAAGCCGTTCACGCCCCTGCTGCGGTTGCTCAAGCGCGCATCGCCTGCATTGCCGCCGGGCGGCACGGCGCCGGTGCCGGCCTCGGCCACGCCCACGTCAATCGTCACGGTGCAGGGCGCTTCAAATTTGATGATCTGCCAGCGATCCACCGGGCCCTGGTAACCCAGGGAGTGGTTGATCTGCCCGGCCCAGAAAGGCGGCGCATCAATATTTTCCATCCAGCGCGTCACGGTGGCCGTGCGGTCGCCGTGCGTGGCCACAAACGGCGCCTCGGCCACCGCACGCTGGCCAATGCTGGAGCTGTGCACAAAGGTCTCATGTGTGAGGTCCATCAGGTTGTCCACCACCAGGCGGTAGTCGCACTTCACCTTGATCATTTTTCCGTCGCCCGCCCATTCGGCATCGTCGTTCCAGTGCAGGTCGGGCACCAACGCCGGGTCGGCCTTGGCCGGATCACCCGGCCAGACCCAGACAAAGCGGTGCTTTTCCAGCACCGGGTAAGCACGCACACAGGCCGAAGGGTTCAGTGTTTCCTGGCTCGGCATGTGGGTGCAGCGCCCTTGGGCGTTGTAGACCAGACCGTGGTAGCCGCAGGTGAGCTCATCGCCGTCGAGGCGGCCCATGGACAACGGCAGCAGCCGGTGCCAGCAGGCGTCTTCCAGCGCGGCCACTGTGCCGTCGGTCTTGCGGAACATCACCAGTTTTTGCTTGCAGATGGTGCGCGGCAGCAGCGCACGCACGACTTCGACGTCATAGGCCGCGGCATACCAGGCGTTGAGCGGAAAGGAGGGTTTTTCGTCTTTCATGGATACGCACTGTATACATAAAAGAAGAAAAATCAACTGAAAATAGCCATTTCTAGGTGTTTTCACCAGTTTCTGTATTCATTCAAAGAGTTAATCAATGCCTTAACATGCAAGCTAATCACCGCCTCAACCAAGGACTCCGTATGAGTAACACGAGCAACGCCGCCCCTCACCTGCCTGCGCGCTATGACCACGTGGGCAGTTTTTTGCGCCCGAAATATTTGCTGGAAGCCCGCGAACAAAAAGCCCAGGGCCAGATCTCGCCCGAGCAGTTGCGCCAGGTGGAAGACCGGGCCATCACCGAGATTGTGAAATTCCAGGAAGACGTGGGCCTGAAAAGCATCACCGACGGTGAGTTTCGCCGCACCTACTTTCACATTGACTTTCTGGAGCAGATCGGCGGCGTGAAAACCGACATCCCGGTCACCGTGATCCGGCCCGACGGCTCGCAGGAGCTGGCTCCGCCGGTGATGCGCGTGATTGACAAGGTGCGCCACGTCAAGGACATCCAGTTGGCCGACTTCCAGTACCTCAAGAGCCAGGTATCGGCAGGCAACACACCCAAGGTGACCATTCCGTCACCGACCATGCTGCACTTTCGCGGCGGACGGGCCGGCATCAGCAAGGAGCACTACCCCGAGCTGGACCCGCAGTTCTACCAGGACGTGGCCAATGCCTACGGCGAGGAGCTGCGCTCGCTGGCCGCCGCCGGCTGCACCTATGTGCAGATGGACGACACCAACCTGGCCTACCTGTGCGACGAAAAAATGCGCGAAGCCGCACGCCAGCGCGGCGACGACCCCAATGAGCTGCCGCACCGCTACGCCAAATTCATCAACCTCGTTGTCGCGCAAAAGCCACCCGGCATGCTGCTGGCCATGCACCTGTGCCGCGGCAACTTCAAGAGCACGCACGCGGCATCGGGCAATTACGAGCCGGTGGCCGAGGCGCTGCTGAAAGAAATGAACCTCGACGCCTACTTCATGGAGTACGACGACGCGCGCAGCGGCGACTTCAAGCCGCTGCGCTACCTGCCCAAGGGCAAGACCGTGGTGCTGGGACTCGTCACCACCAAGTTTGGCTCGCTGGAAGACAAGGACGACCTGAAACGCCGCATCGAAGCCGCGGCCCGCTACGCGCCGCTGAAGCAGCTGGCGCTGTCACCGCAATGCGGCTTCAGCAGCACCGTGCATGGCAACGACATCGCCGTTGAAGCACAGCGCGCCAAACTGCGCCTGGTGGTGGAAACGGCGCAGGAGGTCTGGGGAACGGCCTGAAGCGTCACCACACCCACAGGCCATGACGCCAACCGGCGCGGCAGCGCCCGCTACTTGCGGCACGGCGCCGTGCTGTTGGCACCCCGCAGACGATGGCGCCGCGGCTTCACGACACAAAGGCCGACGGCACGGGGGCTTCGCCAATGGCCTGGCGCAGGATGGCCCAGTGCATGGCTTCATCACCCAGAATGCTGGCGGCCGCCTTGGACAAGTCGCGGTTGGCAAACAGCGGCACGGCACCGAGGTAGGCGCTCACGGCGCCTTGCTCCAGCTGGGCCGCGAACTTGAGCACATCCAGCTCTGTTTTCAGCTGATCTACCGGAAAGTTGTATTTGGTTTTGGCGATGACGGGTTTGCCACCCAGCTTTTCGACCGTGCCCGAGAGCAGCGCCACATGCGCCTTGTGGTGTCCCTGAAACGTCACGGCGAGGTCCAGCACGGGTTTGGTCAGCAGCTTGCTTTCTGCGCCCAGCTGATAGGCCGCGATGGCCTCCAGTTCGGCGCCGATGGCGGTGTTGAGAATTTGCACGTCGCCGGCTTTGGAGCCACCCGCCTTGGCGGCCAGCGCGTCATTGCCCGCGAGCAGCGCAACCGCTGCGCCCGACAGGACCAGACCGCCCGAGCGGCCCAAAAACAGCCGCCGTGCAGCGACGGGCGTGGACATTTCAAAAAACGACATGGCAATCTCCAGTGAAAAAAAACGGTTCACAAATGACGGACTTAACGAACTTCACGGATCACGGGCGAGAGGATTCACGCTCGTGGGCAATCTTTGCCAGCACGCCCGCCACGATACGATCGCAGCGCGCGCCGGCAAATGAAAAGGCGTCACCGACGGCCATGTCGATGTCGCGTGACAGGCCTTCGCGCAACATGCTGCGGGCACGAAAAAACCGGGTCCGCACCGTCGCTTCAGGTATGCCCAGCACCAGCGCAACTTCTTCCACACTCATCTCTTCAACCCCCCTGAGCATGAACACGGTGCGAAAGGCATCGGGCAAGGTGTCAATCCGGGCTTCAATCTGCTGGCGTATCTGCGCACGCATGACGGATGGCTCCGGCTGGTCATTCGGGTTGGCTTGCATCTGCATCTCCGGGGTTTCGTCATCGGCATCCACGCTGGCGCTCAGCGGCACGATGCGGGCAGCCTGCGCACCATTGCGCCGCAGCCGCCCCAGTGCTTCGTTGGCGACGATGCGCACCAGCCAGGTGGAAAGCCTGGCCTCGGCCCGAAAGGTGGCCAGCGCACGCCAGGCGCGCAAATAAGCCTCCTGCAAGGCGTCTTGCGTGTCGTCGTCGCTTTTGAGGATGCTGCGCGCCGTGCGAAAGAGCAAACGGTTGTAGCGCCGCATGATCTGGGCGAACGCCAGATCGTTACCGGCTATGGACAGGCTGACCAGTTCTGCATCCGAACTGGCGTCGGACGGCACGGTGGGCACTGATTGCAAGTTGTTCATAGTGTTCATATCTGCTCCTGTCTCTGTCCATTGGATGGTCAGGGTGCCACCAGCGTTCCGGATTTTTCTCTGTCAGACGACGAGGCAAAAGGAAAAAAAACAGCGCCCGGCCAAACCTCGTTCGCCACGGCGCGCGCGACTCCGAATACTCAGTACCCGTAAAACCTCAGTACCCGTAAAACTCTTCGCTGCGAATGTCGTCGTCATTGACACCGACACGATTCAACATGTCGCACACGGCAGCGACCAGGCCGGGTGGTCCAGCCACATAGAAAACGGGTTTCAGAAAACCGTTCATGGTTTTTCTCAACAGATCTTCGGTGACATGGCTGGTTTCTCCTTGCCACGGCATAAGGGATTTGCCCATCTCCGTCATGGTCGGCAACAGGCGGAAATTGACGTTCTGCTGCTCAAGGTCCTGCAGTTCCAGAAGAAACGCCGCATCTTCGGGGCGCCGATTGGAATAGAGCAGAACCATCTCCTGTGGCAACCGATCATGCGTCGCCTGGCGCAACATGCTCATGAACGGGGTAATGCCAATGCCACCCGCGATGAATATCGCCTGTCTTGTGCGCTCGTTATGCAGCGTGAGGGAACCGAAGGGCCCTTCAATGTCCACCAGCCCGCCAATGGGCAACATCTTGAGCGCCCGCTTGAATGCGCTGTCGCGCATGCGTGTCGCGATCGCCAGTTCGTGCTCAAACGGCGCACTCACAAGGGAAAACGTATGCCGTTGGCTTTGCCCGCCGGGCGCCACTGCATCTGGAAGAATCAGGTCAATCGCCTGACCGGCCTTGAAGGCAAAGCCGGCCGGCCGCTGAAAATAAAACGCCATCGTGCCGCCAGCAACTTCCTCGCGTGCTTGCAGCAACACTTGGCAGGGGCTCATGCTCATGCCGTGCCTCGATCCGGTGAACGATGCCCATGCGGCTGCGCTGGCCGCTCGCCGGTACCACGGGCCGTGCGAAAGAGGAAACGGCTGTAGCGCCGCATGATCCGGGCAAGCGCAGGATCGTTGCCGGCTACGGACAGGCTGACCAGCTCTGCGTCCGAACGGGCTTCTGTGGACATAGAGCGCGGCGCTGGTGAGGTGTTCATGGCTGTTCCTGTCCATTGGATGAGCAGGCGGCCGCTGGCGTTCCGGTTTTTTTTGGGGGCAGCCTTATTTCATTTCCAATGCGATGCGAGATAGCAACGGAATTGCCCCCAGCTTCTGTGGGCCACCCTGTGGATAAGGTCACTAACAACCCCGCAACACCGCACCAGTATTGGCTTGCAACATAGTGCTCAGGAATTGATCAGCAGACCTGTTTTGGCGCCTGCACAACGCCGGCCGCCAATCAATTGGCTTGCATCAAATGCCAGAGCCGGGATGGTGAAACCGGCATCTGCAACTGACGGGCCTGCGCCGCCATGCCGCCGCGTGCCAGCGCATCAGCCACGGCATTGACCACCGTGGGCCCGGCGCCTATGGTGCCCAGCTCGCCCACGCCTTTGACGCCCAGCGGGTTGTTCAGGCAGGGAGTGGAGGGGTCCAGTTCGGTTTTGAAGTCGGGCGCATTGTCAGCGCGCGGGGCGGCGTAGTCCATCAGGCTGCCCTGTTGTTCGAACCGGGCAAGTACTGCTTCCAACATCCATTTCTCTCCACAATTTCTATGTGGAGCAGAAGATTACCGCTGTCTCTGGAGCAAGACCTTGAAAGGGGTGGCTCTTAGGCCGTCCTGAACGGTGATCAAGGCAAACCGAGGTCAGATTTCTGCTAAACCCGCAACGTCTTCAGGGGTACCAGATGAGTTCCACGAAAGCCCTATTGCGGAGCCCGCAAGCCTACAATGTTATTCCCCCGGCCCAGATCCCGGTTCCGGGCGTGCGCTGATTCATTCGCGTGCCCGACCGGGGACATGCCCTGCTTCGAAGCCGTCATCCTGTTCTTTCTCGCCGGGACCGTCGAGATCGGCAAAGAATGGTCTCGCGGACGGAAAGAAGCTTGATGGCGCCTCAACACGAGGGCCCCATGCAGCAAGGGTAATCAGCCCATGAACGTAGACTCGCCTTCCCGCGCAGTGTCCGACGAGGCTGTGTTGCGGATCGTGCGGGAAGTCTTGACCGAACTCCACCCGGGCCGCAAGGACACGGACCCGGTGACGCTGGACAGTGCGCTGGAGGAAGACCTTGGCCTGGACAGCCTGGCGCGCGTGGAGTTGTTGATGCGCCTCGAACGCGCGTTCGGCGTACGCCCGCCGGAGCATATGCTGAGCACGGCCGAAGCGCCACGAGACTTGCTGCGTGCGCTGCTTGCCGCACGGGGTTCACCCCAGGCGCCAGTGCAGCAGGCACGGCGGCTTGCGGTGCCCGAACGCGTCTCGCAAGTGCCGCACGCGGCTGCGACCCTGCAGGAGGTGCTCGACTGGCACGTGCGGACTCATCCGCAGCGCGAGCACATTGCGATCGACAACGGCGACAGCGACGCACCGACGCGCCTGAGCTACGCCGACTTGCAGCAGGGCGCCGCTGGCGTCGCTGCGGGGCTGCTGGATCGCGGCTTTCAGCCGGGTCAACCGGTGGCGCTCATGCTGCCGACCGGCCGCGAGTACTTCTTCAGCTTCGCCGGCATTCTGCTGGCCGGCGGCATTCCGGTACCAATCTACCCGCCAGCGCGGGCGGCGCAGATCGAGGAGCACCTGCAGCGTCACGTCGGCATCCTCACCAATGCGCTCGCCACGGCGCTGATCACTGTGCCGCGGGCCAAGGTGCTGGCGACGCTGCTCAAGTCCCAGGTGCCGTCGCTGCGCATGGTCTGCACGGTGGAAGAACTGTCCGCGTCCACCGCCTCCCTGGAACGCGTCACCGCCCATGCCAACGATATCGCCCTGCTGCAGTACACCTCCGGCAGTACCAGCAGTCCCAAGGGGGTGGTCCTGACGCACGCCAACCTGCTGGCCAACCTGCGGGCCATGGGGCAGGCCCTGCAAGTCAGCTCCGAAGACGTCTTCGTCTCGTGGCTGCCGCTGTACCACGACATGGGGCTGATCGGGGCTTGGCTGGGCAGCCTGTACTATGCGTACCCGCTGGTGGTGATGTCGCCGCTGACGTTTCTCGCGCGACCGGAGCGCTGGCTGTGGGCCGTGCACCGGCACCGCGGCACGCTGTCCGGCGGGCCCAACTTCGGCTACGAGCTGTGCCTGCGCAAGCTCGACGAGGCCGCGCTGGAGGGGCTCGACCTGTCCAGCTGGCGCTTTGCGTTCAACGGCGCCGAGCCGGTCAGCGCGACGACCATGCAGGAGTTTCAGCAACGCTTCGCCCGCTACGGGCTGCGGCCGCAAGCGCTGGCGCCGGTGTATGGACTGGCGGAGGCAACGCTGGGCCTGACCTTCCCGCCGCAGGGACGGGGTCTGCTGGTCGACCGCATCGATACGCAAGCGTTCTCGCACTCGGGCCGCGCACTGCCCGCGGCGAGCAGCACGTCTGACGTGCGGCTGGTCGTGGCGTGCGGACGGCCGCTGCCGGGCCATGAGGTCCGCCTGGTCGACGCGACGGGATGTGAGGTGGCGGAACGCCAGGAGGGGCGTCTGCTGTTCAAGGGTCCGTCGACCACCAGCGGCTACTTCCGCAACCCGAAAGAGACGCGCCGGCTGTTTGATGGCGAGTGGCTGGACTCGGGCGACTACGCCTACATGGCACAAGGCGACGTCTACATCACCGGGCGGGCCAAGGACGTGATCATTCGGGGCGGCCATCAGGTCTACCCGTACGACCTGGAGGAGGCCGTCGGCGCGATTCCCTCTGTCCGCAAGGGCTGTGTCGCCGTGTTCGGCAGCCCGGACCCCAGGACACGCAGCGAGCGGGTCGTTGTCATGGCGGAAACCCGTGGCCTGCCGCCCGAGGCGCTGGCGCAGCTGCGCCGCCAGATCAACAGCGCCGCGGTCGGCGTGCTCGGTGCGCCGCCGGACGACGTGGTCCTGGTGCCGCCGCACACGGTCTTGAAGACCTCCAGCGGCAAGATTCGTCGCGCGGCCAGCCGCGAGTTGTACGAGACCGGAGGCGCTTCGGCCACGCAGCCGGCGCCATGGCAACAGATCGCGCGCTTTGCCTGGCAGGCGATACTGCCGCAACTGCGGCGTGCCGGGCGCGTCGCAGCGGAGATAGCCTACGCTGGCTATGTCTGGCTGCTGTTCTGGCTGCTTGCGCCCATCACGTGGGCGCTGACCGCCGTGCTGCCCAAGCCGTCCTGGAGCTGGGCCCTGAGTCACCATGCAGCCCGGCTGTTCCTGCGTTTGTCCGGGCTCTCGTTTGCGGCCGAGGGGCTGGCGAATCTGCCGCGCGAGGCAAGCTGTGTGGTGGTGGCGAACCATGCGAGCTACCTGGATGGCATAACCCTGGTCGCCGCACTGCCGCGCCATGTCCGCTTTATCGCCAAGCTCGAACTGCAGAAACAGTTCATCTCACGGGTCTACTTGCAAGGCCTCGGCGCCATGTTTGTAGACCGCGACGACGCGCAGCGCGGGGCGCAGGACGTCGCGCGGGTGACGCGCAGCGTTTGCGACGAAACCGCCATGTTGTTTTTCCCGGAAGGAACGTTCAGGCGTGTGCCAGGCTTGTTGCCGTTCCATGCGGGCGCGTTCTCTGCGGCAGCGCAGGCCGGCGTGCCCGTGGTGCCGGTGACGATCCGCGGCACGCGCTCCGTGCTGCGTGCCGGCCAGTGGTTCCCCCGCCGCGTACCGATCAGCGTGCTGGTCAGTGCCCCGATTCAACCCGATGGTGACGACTGGTCAGCGTCGATCCGGTTGCGCGACGCCGCGCGCGCGGAAATCCTGAAGCGCTGCGCCGAGCCGGATGCCGGCGATGAAAGCCGCCTGCCTTCGTAAAGCCGGAGGAATTGATGAACCTCAGCCCTGCATCAAATGCCAGAGCCGGGATGGTGACAGCGGCATCTGCAACTGACGGGCCTGCGCCGCCATGCCGCTGCGTGCCAGCGCGTCGGCCACGGCATTGACCACCGTGGGCCCGGCGCCTATGGTGCCCAGCTCGCCCACGCCTTTGACGCCCAGCGGGTTGTTCAGGCAAGGAGTGGAGGGGTCCATTTCGGTTTTGAAGTCGGGCGCGTTGTCTGCGCGCGGGGCGGCGTAGTCCATCAGGCTGCCCGTCAGGGGCTGGCCGGTTTCACGGTCATACACCAGGTGCTCGCACAGCGCCTGGCCTATGCCCTGCACGGCTCCGCCGTCGAGCTGGCCGCGCACGATCATCGGGTTGACGACGCGGCCCACGTCGTTGACGGACGCATAGGCCACCACCGCCACATGGCCGGTCTGCGGGTCGACCTCGACCTCGCAGATGTGGCAGCCATTGGGCCAGGAGGGTCCGGCCACGGCGGTGGTCGAGTCCATGAAGATGCGCTGGTCACTCTGGCGCGCCGCGAGCGTAAACAAATCGATGCTCAGGTCGGTGCCCGCCACCTTGAAGCTGCCGTCGGCGTACGTGATGTCCTGCTCGGCCGCCTCAAACTCCCGGGCCGCCAGTTGCCGGGCTTTGTCGATGGTGCGCTCGGCGCCTATGCGTACAGCCGAGCCGCCGGTGAACAGCGAGCGCGAACCAGCGCTGCCAAAACCATTGCCGCGGTCGGTATCGCCCAGCACGATGCGGACCTTGTCCATCGGCACGCCAAACGCATCAACCACCAGTTGCGCCAGCGTGGTGGCGATGCCCTGCCCCATGGCGTTGACGGCCGAGAAGACTTCGATGATGCCGTCGGCGCCGGGGGTGGAAGATTTGATCTCCACGGTCACGCGTTCTTCCAGCGCATTGCCGCCGGTCCACTCCAGGAAGGTCGCGATGCCCAGGCCGCGCAACAGACCGCGCTGCTTTGAGCCGGTGGCCCGCGCCTCGAAGCCTTGCCAGTCGGCCAGCACCAGCGCCTGGTCCATCACCGACTCGAAGCGGCCCGTGTCGTAGGTCTGGCCCATGGGGTTTTTGTAGGGCATTTGCGTGGGCTGGATAAAGTTGCGGCGGCGCAGCTCGATCCGGTCGATGCCGGTCTGCCGGGCGGCTTCGTCCATCAGCCGCTCCATCGTGAAGATGGCTTCAGGGCGGCCCGCGCCCCGGTAGGCGCTGGTGGGCGCGGTGTTGGTCAGCACGGCCCTGAAATGAAAGTCGATGGTCTGGATGTCATACACACTGGTCTGCACCCAGGGGCCGATCATCAACTGGATGACCACGCCCGCGCCGGTGGCATACGCGCCCACATTGGCCTGCGAGGCCAGGCGCAGGCCCAGTATCTTGCCGTGTTCGTCCAGCGCCAGTTCGGCGTGGCTTTGCAGGTCACGGCCGTGCGTGCTCGAGACAAATTCTTCACTGCGGTCGGCCACCCACTTCACCGGGCGCTGCAGCGCCCGGGCGCAAAAGGCCACGGCAACGTCTTCCGGGTAGGCCCCCGTTTTCATGCCAAAACCGCCCCCCACATCGCCCACCACCACGCGCAGCTGCTCCTTCGCCATGCCCAACGCGTCGCACACCGAGTCGCGCACGCCGGAAGGCATTTGGGTGCTCATGCGGATGGTCAGGCGCTGGGACGCGGTGTCAACAGCGGCCAGCACCGAGCGCGGCTCCAGGCTCAGCGGAGACAGCCGCTGATTGACCAGGTCCAGCGCCACCACGTGGCGGGCGCTGGCGAAGGCTGCGGCGGTGGCTTCGGCACTGCCGTAGCGTGTTTCGGCGGCGATGTTATCGGGTGCTTCGGGGCAAAGCACGGGGGCGCCGGGAGCCATGGCGTCGTTCATGTCCACGGCCATGGGCAGCTCTTCATAGTCGATGGTTATGGCTTCCGCCGCGTCGCGAGCCTGCTGCAGTGTCAGCGCCACCACGGCGGCCACCGCCTCGCCAACAAAGCGCACGCGCTCGTGGGCCAGCGCACGCCGTGGCGGCGCGGCGCAGGGCGAGCCGTCGGCGCGCGTAAAGCCGCTGGCACCGGGAATCGGCTTGACCCCGGCAGCCACCAGATCAGCCCCGGTGACCACCTGCAGCACGCCTGGCATGGCCAGCGCTGCCGTGGTGTCCAACGACACGATGCGGGCGTGTGGATAGGGTGAGCGCACAAAGACGAGTTGGGTCTGGCCCGGCAGGGTCACGTCGTCCGTGTACTGGCCGGCGCCGGCCAGCAGCGCATCGTCTTCCAGGCGGCGAACGGACTGTCCGCTGCCGAAGCGTGACGGGTTGACCTGAGTGGATTGGGTTTCAGTCATCAAAGAATGCCCCTGAATGGCGGCCTCGCATCTACCAGGGTGGTGTGCGGGCGCGAAAATGGTGAAAAGCCACTATAGGTGCATCGCTGCGGTTCAGCAAATGCGTTGCCGGGAGGTAGCGGATTTGGGATTTGAAAATTGCTGAGTTATTCAATGGCGTAGGCCCCCTTCTCTCGCCGTTGAAGCATTTTCTGGCCCGGATCAGCTGACTTTCCTGTCCGCTATGGCAGCGCGGCCCACTAATCAACTTGCAGATGGCGGGCGGTATTGAGGTAGCAGCCGCCCAGCCTGCTTGCAACGCTTCAGGCTTGTCAGGCCGCGGGAACCTCTTGAACCTGATCAGGCGGCGCGGCGGCCAGGGCCCTGACCTTGAGGCGGCGTGTCACCCGCAGCATCACCCCCGAGATGACGAGGCAGTAGGCTCCCAACGTGACGATCAGCGCCGGGTAGCTGACACCCGCGTCAATCAGCAGCCCCGCCAGCCCCGGGCCCGTGGCCGAGGCAAACACCAGCACGGAGAGGATCACGGCGCGAATGGCGCCCAAGTACCGCAGGCCATAAAGCTCCGGCCACAGCGAGCCATACAGCGAGAGTGAAAAACCGTTGGACACCCCGTACAGCGCCATGAAGGCAAACATGCTCCAGGCCGCTGGCACAGACCCCAGCAGCAACAGCGCCAGTCCCAGCGGCAACAGGTAAAAGGGCAACAGCCTCAGGCCTCCCACGCGGTCAATCAGTTGGCCCGAGATCAGCGTGAAGGCGATCGTCATCAGCGCATACAGCGTGAAGGAAGACGCAAACGCCGTGAGCGACCAGCCGCGCAGCTCGACCAGGTAGACCTGGTGAAAAAAGATGGTGTTGCCAATAAAGGCCGGCGGCACCATGGCCAGCATCACGGCATAAAAAAACGGGTCGCGCAGCACTTCGGCCCGGCTCCAGTCGCGCGCCGTTGCCACGCGGGCCACGGGGTCGGAGGCCTGCGCGGCGCGCTCGACTGAAACCAGCGCGGCGATGAGGGGCGCCGCCAACAGCAGCAAGGCGCCGGCGGCCAGCCACCAGGTGTTGCGCCAGCCCACCGACGCGGCCAGCGCCACAAACACCAGCGGCAACACCGCCTCGCCGGTGTTCAGGCCCAGCGTGCCGAGCGAGATGGCCCGGCCCCGCTGCGCGGAAAACCAGCGCGCCATGGAGGTGAACGCGAGGTGGGACATCATGCCCTGGCCCAGCAGGCGCAGCAGGTAAATGGCCATGAACAGGGTCACGATGTGGCGCGACAGCGCCATGACGGCGGCCGCCAGCGCCAGCATGGGCAGCACCAGCAGCGCGAGTTTTTTCGCGCTGTGGTGGTCGGCCAGATGCCCCAGGCGCGGCAAGGTGAGCGCGCTGGCCAGCGTGGCTGCCATGTAGAGCGAGCCGAACCCGCCGTGGGAGAGCGCGTACTCGCGGCGGATGTCACCGGCCGACAGCGAAATCAGGAAAGTCTGGCCGAACGAGGAAAAGAAAAAAAGCAGGAAGCCGCCGCCCAGCCAGCGGGCGTTGTCGCGCAGGAAAAACAGGAATGGCATGGGCGGGTCGGTGGCCCTTCCTTCAGTCGGTTTCGGAGGGGTCGGAAGCGTCCGGCACGCGCGGCGTCCGTGGTTTCTGCGGCCGTGGAATCTTCTTGAAGCGGATCAGGCGATCGGTTTCGATCTTGTCCTTTTTCAATTGCCTTTCGGCATCCATCAGTTGCCCGGCGGCCAGCCATTCGGCGAACTCTTCGGGCGTCTCCAGCGTGATGCGGCCCAGCGTGGCCGCGCGGAACTCATGGATCACGATTTCCGCCGCCTTCTGCAGGTTGACGCGCCCCTTTGACAGCACCGCGCCGCGCTTGCGGCCAATTTCCTCCAGCAGCTGCTCATCGGCGATGCCTGCCGGGACTTCCACCTTGTAGCGCGCCGCCAGCAGGCCGGGGTAGTCCCTGATCAGGTAGTCGAGCAGTTCCAGCGCCACTTCTTCCTCATTGAACGCGTTGCGGCCAATGGCGCCGCTGGCGGCGAGGTTGTAGCCGCTTTTGGCCACGATGATGCGGGGCCACAGCATGCCGGGCGTGTCGTACAGGTAAAAACCATCGGCCAGGACGATGCGCTGCTCCAGCTTGGTGATGCCGGCCTCATCGCCGGTTTTGGTGGCGCGCTTGCCGGTGAGGGTATTGATCAGCGTGGACTTCCCGACGTTGGGAATGCCGCAGATCAGCACACGCATGGGCTTGACCATGCTGCCGCGCGTGGGCGCCAGCGCGTGGCAGGCGTCAATCAGGCGGCGGGCGGGCGTGGTTTCACTCGCATCCAGCGCAATCGCCTGCGTGGCCGGCAGGCTGTTGTAATGCGCCAGCCAGAGCGCGGTGCGCGCCGGGTCGGCCAGGTCCTGCTTGTTGAGCACCTTGAGCGCGGGTTTGGCGCTGGTGAGCTCGGCGAGCATGGGGTTGGCGCTGGAGCCGGGCAGGCGCGCGTCGAGCAGCTCGATCACGACATCAATCTCCTTGATGCGCTCCTGAATCGCTTTTTTGGTCAAATGCATGTGACCGGGAAACCACTGGATGGCCATCGGAATATTCTTTCTTGGTTCGGGGCGGGGCTGGATCAGGCTCGACATTTCCATCAAGCCGGACCCGCTGCGCACGATGACCGAATTGTCACCTGTTCAGGCCCTGCTACCGCTGGCGCAGGAAACCCTATGCGTGCCGTGGCCGGGCGATGGAGCAAAATCAGGGGAAAGCTGGTTGAACAAACCGACGCAAGCTGCTCCGCCTGCCGCATCCCTTCACCCCCTCACCTTTTTCCCCACCCTCCATGCCCCTGCCCAACGCCCCAACCCAAAAACCCAGCAACAACCAGACCCGGACCAAGGCCAATAACGAGCTGTTGATCCGGGGCTTGCTTTGCGTCGTCATCGGCCTGGCCGTGCTGATCTCGCCCTACTTCATCACCTCGCCCGGCATGCAGGGCATCGTGGCCAGTTCTTCGCTGGTGGGCTGGTTCGCGCTGGTGCTGGGTGTGGCGTTCATAGGCCTGTATGCCCGCCGGCGCCTGGCTGGGCCAAACCAGTCCTAGCCATGGAGGCGCAGATCCCGTCCGGCGAGCCGGGCGACCGCGCTGCCGTACCGGCCGCCATTGGCGCATTGCAGCAGCGCGCCCGCGCCGCCGGCATCACGCTGCGCGCACCGCCGCCCGAACCCACCACCTGCTGCGGCCGCGGCTGCAGCGGCTGCGTGTGGGGGAGCTACGACAACGCTGTCGACTACTGGTGCGAACAGGCCGAAGAGGCCTTGCGCAAGCTGGGGGACGTGAGT
This sequence comes from Polaromonas sp. P4_F4, assembly GCF_056401355.1. NCBI lineage: Bacteria > Pseudomonadati > Pseudomonadota > Betaproteobacteria > Burkholderiales > Comamonadaceae > Polaromonas > Polaromonas sp. P4_F4. Next base: position 52,174 of record NZ_JBFUJO010000013.1, read on the forward strand.
CCACCGGTCTGATCAGATGGCGAGCGCTGCGCGGCCCGCCATATCCGGCGCATCCGGCATACCCGGTATGCCCAAGCGCTCCGCCGACACATATTGCTGGCGGTACACCTCAAAGGGCATGCTGTCCGAGGCTTCGATCTGCTTTTGCTCGGCAATGGATTGCCGGGTCAGCTCGGTGAAGCGGGCATGCTGCGCTTCGGCCAGGGGCAGGCTTCGCAGGATGGTCTGGGCTTTTTCGGATTGGGCCCGGGCAAACCTGACAAAGGAGTTGTCATAGTCTTTGGCCATGGCAGCCAGCACGCGGGCCGATGGCAGGGTGTCGGGCTCGCGCAAGGCGGCGCTTGCCGCGGCCAGCGCCTCGCTGTACTGCGCACCGCCCGGCGTGCCCGCATGGAGGGCATCGAGCGCCTCGGCAATCGGTGCGCATTCGGCGACCACTGCGGCGCCCCACTCCGCCAGCGTCACCTCGCGGCCGTCCCGCTCCAGCAGCAGGCCGGGCTCGCGGCCGCGCGCGGCTGTGCGGTGCTGGTTGCGCGCCAGCGCGGCAATTTCCGCAGGGGTGTCGGGCGGGCTGTCAGTGATCAGGCAGTGCAGCAAAAACACATCCAGAAACCGCATGGTCTGCGCCGTGATGCCCACGGGAACAAACGGATCGAGGTCCATCAGGCGCACTTCAATGTATTCAACGCCACGCTCACGCAGCGCATGCAGCGGGCGCTCGCCGGGGAAGATCACGCGCTTGGGGCGGATGGTGCCGTAGAACTCGTTTTCGATCTGCAGCAGCGTGGTGGCCAGCTGGTTGTAGTCGCCGCCCGGGTTGCGGATGCCGACCGCCTCATAGGCCGGATAGGGCCGGGTAAGCGCATCCTGCAAGGACGCGCCGTAGCCCTCGAGGCTGTTGTAGCTCACGGCCAGCGAGGCCTGGGCGTCGCTCTGGTAGCCCAGGCGCCCCATGCGCAGCGAGGTGCCGTGCGGCATATACATGGTGTGATCGGCCAGCTTTTGCAGCTCGTGCTGGCGCCCGGCCACAAAACTCGAACACACGGCGGGCGATGCACCAAACAGGTAAAGCAGCAAAAAGGCGTGGCGCCGGAAATTGCGGATCAGCGCAAAGTACTGCTCGCTGGTGACCTCGGGCAGCGACCAGTTGTAGTGAATGCCTGAGATGGTTTGCATGCGCCGGCCATAGCGGTGGGACAGGCCCATGCGGTAGACGCTCTTGGCGCGCCCGACATTGGACGAGCCGAAGCGGGCAATCGGAATGGTCTCGTCGGTCGGCAGACCGCAGGGCATGCTGGAGACCCAGAGCATTTCATCGCCGAGGTCCTGCATCACGCGGTAGGTGAACTGGTGGATCTGCGTGAGTTCTTCCAGTGTGGCTTCCGCGTCTTGATGTGCCCCCGTCACCAGTTCGATCTGCGACTCGCTGAAGTCGGTGGTGATGCTGGGATGTGTCAGCGCCGAGCCGAGGGCGGCCGGATGCGGCGTGAGCGCCAGGCCGCCTCCGGGCTGGGCGCGCAGGCTTTCCTTTTCGATGCCGCGGCGCATGCCTTTCAGCCGGGCAGGGGTGAGCGCTTTCAGGCGCTCCTGCAAAAGCGTGCCCGCGGGCGCCTGCAGCTTGTTCATGGTGTCATTCCCTCAGGTCCGTGTCGTGGCGTGGAAGTTATCACAGGCCCGCGCTTTGCGCTGGCGAAATGCTGCTTGCCAGCACGGTTTTCCGGACTCTGCAGGGGGCCGCCAGCAAAATGGCGCAACTTGGTCCATGAACGACGTTTTTAATCACAAATGGCTACTTTATAATTTTCAGTGTGTGGGCCAAACCACGTCCCACCACAGCGCCGCGCTAACTCGCTTGACTTGTCCGGGCAGCTCGGCGACGATAAAAATCATGCCATGAAACGCAGGCGCTTTGCTGCAAAGCCCTTCGACCCATCCTCCCAAGCTCGCTTCGCCGGGCTTTCCCCGCAAAAAAGTCAAAGACAAAGCGACGTTTGAGAGCCTGTAAGAAGAATGAAAAAACTGATGCGCATGCTGTTAGGCGGCCGAACTGCAGCCAAGCCGGTCCCGAATTCAGCCCCCGTGAGCCGCGCGATGCCCCTGAGTCAGGACGATAGTTCGGAAAACGCCACCCGCAGCCAGCTCGTGCAAGTCCTGTTGCGCGACGTGCTGCGCAGGCACGGCATACCGCTCGGCTGGGTTGAGTCCCAGCTGCTGATGGTAGCCAGCCGTAGCCGCGGCACCGGCATGTACGTGCGCCTGATCATGAGGCACTGGGACGATCGGCTGGCGACCCACGCCTTCGCCCTGCAGAACACCCTGCTTGCCGACATTGCCCGCTTTGAGCCGCGCGCCTTCGACTGGCTGCATGGCGTTTCGTGGCAACTCGACGTGGACGCCAGCTGCCCGCACACCGCCCTGCCCCAGAAGGCTTATTGGCAGGAACCGACAAAGCCGGCGACCCCAGCGGCCGCAATTGCACCGGCGGCAACACCAGCAGCACCGGCGGTAGCGCCAGCACCAGCACCGGCGGCGGCTCCCGTAACCGCGGCAGCCCCACCGCCCATGCCTCTTTCGGAGCAGGAGGCGCTGCAGGATCTGGAACGCCTGTTCCTGATCCGCGACCAGGAGATCGGCAGGCAGATGGCCGATGGCAAGACGCCCGCGGGCTATGAAAAGACCAAACCATCGCCACTATAGAGCAGTGTCTTTTGCGCTCATTTCATGGCCAACCATGCCCATCGCCCACCATCCATCGGTCATCGCTCATCGCTCAGAAATTTTTGACGGCGTTAACATCACCTGACAGGCCGCACGCCGACCCGACCGGGTCTGTACGGCCGGGCTGACTCAACGCTTCTCCGGATGACCCCCCTGCCTGCATCGCACGACCCCTCTGCCCTGGCTGATTCACGCTACGCCGTGGGGCGCCTGATGATCACGCTGGCGCTCATGACGGTGGGCGCCAGCGGCATGTACGTGGTGCCGGTGGTGTTGCCGGCCGTGCAGGCCGATTTTGGCGTGGCGCGCGCCGACGCCTCCCTGCCCTACACCCTGCTGATGATCGGGTTTGGCCTGGGCGGCGTGCTGATGGGGCGGCTGGCTGACCGATTCGGCGTGATGGTGCCGCTGCTGATAGGGGCGGTAGGGTTGGGCCTGGGTTACGCCGCCGCGGCGATGGCCTGCAACATCTGGATGTTCACGCTGGCGCATGGTTTCCTGATCGGCCTGTTGGGCAGTTCGGCCACCTTCGCGCCCCTGCTGGCCGACACGTCCCTGTGGTTTGTACGGCGGCGCGGCATTGCGGTGGCGGTATGCGCCAGCGGCAACTACGTCGGCGGCGCGATCTGGCCGCCTGTCGTGCAGCATTTCGTGGAAACCGTGGGCTGGCGCCACACCTACCTGGGTCTGGGGCTCTTCAGCGTGATCACCATGGCGGGGCTGGCGCTGCTGATGCGCAAGCGCCCGCCGATGGCCGTGGCCGCGCCGATCAACCGCAACTTCGCGGCCAGCCCCAGCAGCCTGCCCTTTGGCCTGCCGCCCGGCAAGGCGCAGGCGCTGCTGTGCATTGCCGGCGTGGCGTGCTGTGTGGCCATGGCCATGCCGCAGGTGCACATCGTCTCTTACTGCACCGACCTGGGTTACGGCGCCGCGCGGGGCGCCGAAATGCTCTCGCTGATGCTGGCCTGCGGGGTGGTGAGCCGGCTGGTCTCGGGCGTCATCTGCGACCGCATCGGCGGCTTGCGCACGCTGCTGCTGGGCTCGGCCCTGCAGGGCATTGCGTTGCTGATGTTTTTGCCGTTCAACGGGCTGGTGTCGCTGTACCTCATCGCCGCGCTGTTCGGGCTGTTCCAGGGAGGCATCGTGCCGTCTTACGCCATCATCGTGCGTGAATACTTTGTGCCGGCCGAGGCTGGCGCGCGGGTGGGAACGGTGATCATGGCAACCATGTTCGGCATGGCGTTGGGCGGCTGGATGTCGGGCAAGGTGTTTGACCTGACCGGTTCCTACCAGGCGGCCTTCCTCAACGGCATCGCGTGGAACCTGCTGAACCTGGGCATTGCGTTGTTCCTGCTCTGGCGGGTGCGCCCGCCAAGCGGCATCGCGCAGGCGGCCTGAGCGCCGCGCAGGACGCGAGCGGGGCTCGCTATAAATCAATAGCCTCATAGCTGCCTGGCTGCCTGCGCGCATCAAGCAAGGACCGCAAAACAAAGGCTGCAGCCGTTTTCAATCGTGAATCAGGCCAGCACGCGCCGCAGCCAGCGCTCCAGATCAACAACTTCCTCGGGGCAGACTGAATGCTCCATCGGGTACTCGTGCCACTCGACCGGGTAACCCAGCGCCAGCAGCGCGTCGCGCGAGGCCGTGGCACGCGGCAGCATGACCACGCCGTCGCGCGAGCCATGCGCCAGGAAGATCGGAACGTCCCGGTTGGCGGCGCTGCGCTCGGCAGCGGTCTTGTCCGCCAGTGGCAGGTAGCCGGACAGGCCCGCAATGCCGGCCAGCCGTTCGCCGTGCCGCAAGCCCGTCATGAGGGCCATGGCGCAGCCCTGCGAAAATCCGGCCACCACGATGCGGTGGGACGGCGTGCCGCGCGACTTTTCATGCGCAAGCAGCGCCTCAATGGAAGCCTGTGACTGGCGCAGCCCGGCCTCGTCCTCGCGTTTGACCAGATCGACGCCCAGGAGGTCGTACCAGGCTGGCATGACATAGCCGCCATTGATGGTGACGGGCATGACAGGTGCACTGGGAAAGAGAAAGCGCACCGGGCCCACGCTCGACAAGTCCAGTTGCTCGGCAATGGGCACAAAGTCGCGACCGTCGGCCCCCAGGCCGTGCATGATGACAATGGTGGCGACCGGGTTGTCGCCGGTCTGGGCTTCAATAACTTCAAGGGACATGGGGCTTACCGGTTGCAGGAGGTTGGTGGCGGAACAGCGCAAGGACCGTCTGGCATCGCCATGCAATTGCAAACGCTGTAACAAACCTTGGATTTTAGAGGGTGCCCGCGCCCGCTTTTTTGCCGGCGCGCCCCCTGCAGACATTTACAGGGAGGCCGGACATGGGCTTGACCCTGCGGGCGACAACACTTTTGCGCCGCGCCTGTATTTGCTAGCATCAACCGTCAGCATTTTCTGACGCAAGCGGGAGATCCGGATGAAATTCATCATTGCGGCCTTAACCCTGGCGACTTCTTCTCTGGCTTTTGCCTATCACTGCCCGAACGAGATGAAGGCGATTGACGCCAAACTTGCCACCAACCCCACCCTGTCGGCGGCAGACATGGGCAAGGTCAAGGAGTTGCGCGCCCAGGGTGAGAAGCTTCACAAGGAAGGCAAGCACGACGACTCATTGAAAGCCCTGGACAGCGCCAAAAAACTGCTTGGGATCTAGGGTGTCCGATCTGGTCTGATCTGGCTTGAATAGATTCTTGTAACCGGCTGAAACTTCACATGGGCGCTGCAGCGCCGCAAGCAGCCGTGCACGCCCGCGTGCGGCCGTCCCTGCGTTGAACTCATCGGGCGCCGGGCAAACGGGTCGTTTGCCTTGTCCTTGTCCTTGTCCTTGTACATGTCCCTGTACAAATCAAATTGATAGAACGCGCATGAGATAGTGCGAGCGCGCGCCATGGCGCTGCGGTGCTGCACCCTGGAGCGCTGCATCCTGAGCGACCGACATGTTACTTTTCCGGTCAAAGGTGTCAATGTGAAACAGCGCTGTCGGACTACCCGTCGGCATGGATTGCGCCTCTAAGATCGGAATTCTGAAGAACTGCAGTTCGCAGCTCCGTTTATTCAAGTGAGGTCATGCCAATGTTGATCAAAAAAACCATCGTGGCGTTGGGCGCCGCCAGCTTCGTTCTGTTGGCCGGCGGGCTGGTCGGGGCGCAAACCGCTACCGTAACAACCACAGCAACAACGACCACCAGCGCGGCTGGCGACAAGTTGGCCAGCAGCTACAGCTCCTTTGCCGGTTCCGACAAAAATGCCCGGTCTCTGGTCAACGGGCTTCGTACCAGCTCCAGCATCACCCTGGAGTCCACCACCGGTGCGCCGCCTGCGAGCTTTTCTCCCTCGACCAGCAAGATGGGCTACGGCAATATCAACATTGCGCTTTCATTGGCCCAGACTGCCCTGGCCAAAGAGGGCATCACCAACCCCACCCCCGCGCAACTTGCGGCCGCGCTGAATGGCGGCGTGATCACGACGGCCAACGGACCCATCACCATGGCCGGCATCCTGGGGATGAGAAGCCAGGGCATGGGCTGGGGAAAGATCGCCCAAAGCATGGGCGTCAAGCTGGGCTCCATCGTGAGCGCCTCCAAGACCGACAAGGCCGGCAAGAAATCTGACAACAAGTCAGCCAAAGCTGAAAGCGTCGCGAAAGCCGATCGCGCCGGCAAAACCACGGGCAGCACCGCCAGCAACGCAAAAGGCGGCAACGCGGCGGGCAAAGGCGGTGGTACCGGCGCGGGCAGCGGTGGCGGCAAAGGCGGCGGTAGCGGCGGTGGCGGTAACGCCGGCGGCAATGGCGGCGGTAACGGCGGCGGCGGCGGCGGAGGTAATGGTGGTGGCGGCGGCGGTGGTGGCGGCGGTGGTGGCGGCGGCGGCGGCGGTGGTGGCGGCGGGAACAAGTAAGCCTTCCGCCTCAGGTACCCATCTACAACAGACTCCCATCCAGAAGCTGCCAGGACTGCAAGGTCCTGGCGGCTTTTTTCGGGCCGTCTTCGGACAACCTTTGCTGAAAACGGGGCCTCCGGCGCGCGGCACACGGCAGGAATCTGATAACCCCGAGGGCGTTGCCCAGTCCTGGGCCGAACCGCTGTCCGCTTTCAAATTCCCTATTTCGGCGCGTTTTAGGCGCCCGGACGCAGCCTGCCAGGCGGGCTCCCGGCTTCCCCGCGAAGGCCCAGTCTTTTCGCCAGCCTGACCAGGTTGGCACGGTGCAGGCCCAGCTCGCGCGCAGCCGAAGCCCAGTTGTTGTGATGCCGCGCCAGGCTGGCCGCTATGCGCTGGCGCTGGTGCGACTCCATCGAGGTATGTAAATCCACCGTCGGCGCTGCGCCGTCCGCGGCGGGAATCCCTTCCAGGGCTGTGGCGTTCTTGCTGGCGGGCGCGTCAGGCGCCGGCGCACCCCAGCTGGCCGGGGTGGGCAAGTCAAAATGCGAAGCCGTCAGGCTCAGGATGCGTGGCCGCCCCGACATACCCGCCAGCGCTTTCAGCGCGCTACGCCCCACCAGGTGTTCGAGTTCCCGCACATTGCCCGGCCAGTCGTGTGCCAGCAGGGCGGCCTGGGCATCGGCGTCCATCCGCAAACTGCCCAGCCCCAGACGCGAACGGTTTTGCTCGAGGAAGCAGCCCGCCAGCAGCAGCACGTCATGCCCGCGCTCGCGCAGCGGTGGCACGACCAGCGGATAGACACTGAGCCGGTGGTAGAAGTCGGCACGGTAACGTCCGGCACGCACCTCGTGCGCCAGGTCGCGGTTGGTGGCGGCAATCACCCGCACATCGACCTGGTGCTCGCGGTCAGAGCCCAGGCGCTGCAATTGCCCGTTCTGCAGCACACGCAGCAGCTTGGCCTGCACAGCTAAGGACAACTCGCCGACTTCATCGAGAAACAGCGTGCCGCCATTGGCCAGCTCGAACTTGCCGCGCCGGTCTGTCACCGCGCCTGAAAATGCGCCGCGTACGTGGCCGAACAGTTCGCTCTCCACCAGCGTCTCGGGCAGCGCCGCGCAGTTAAGGCTGATCAGCGGACGCGCCGCGCGGGGCGATGCGGCATGCAGTGCCTGCGCCACCAGTTCCTTGCCGACGCCGGTTTCGCCGGTTATCAGCACGGTGAGTTCGCTGTTGCCGACCACGGCGATTTCCTCCAGCAGCCGCTGGTGCGCGGCACTCTGGCCGATCAATGCGGGTGGCGTGCTTTCCGCGGCCAGCTCCCGGTAGGTGTCGGCACGCTGGCGCTCATCTTCCGCACGCAGGGCCAGGCGCTCCATGCGCTGCACCACGCTGACGGTGGCGGCCGCCAGGCTGGCAAAGGCCTGCAGGTCGCCCAGGTCCACCGCTGAAAACTGCTGGCTGTTCAGCGCGTCGATGGTCAGCACGCCCCAGGTTTTTTCACCGACCTGCACCGGGCAACCCATGCAGTCGTGCACCTCCAGGTGCCCATGCAGCCCCTCCACCAAACCGTCATAGGGGTCGGGCAGCTCGCAGTCCACCGGAAAGCGCGTCGGGCCGTCAGCCTCCAGCAAGCGCTTGAAACGCGGGTGCTCTTCGACTTTGAAGCGCCGCCCCATCGTGTCGCTGCTCAGCCCGTTCACGGCCAGAGGCACCAGGGCAGCGCCATCGAGCCGCAGCAGCGCGGTGGCGTCGCACGGCAGCAAGGCACGCACGGCTTCAAGCAGGCGACGGTAACGCTCGCCGTCGGGCATCTCGCGGGACAGGTCGTCCACCAGCGGGACCAGGGCTTTCAGCATCGGCTGAGCAATCATATTGACTCTTTCAAGTATCTGATTGACTACTTTAGCATGGCATCTTTTTGACTCCAGCTTGTCCCAAGTTGTTGATTCATATAGCTGGATGAGCTGGCACAAGTATTGAGTACAGGGTATTGGCAATAAATAGCCGGCAGGGGTCCGCTTCGCATCGTGCGGGGCGCCCTGCCCCTACTGGAGAGCCCATGCTGACCGCGCAACAACGTGCCATCGTCAAATCCACCGTACCGCTGCTGGAAAGCGGCGGCGAGGCACTGACCACCCATTTCTACCAAATCCTGCTGGCCGAACACCCCGAGGTGCGGCCGTTCTTCAACCAGGCGCACCAGGCCAGTGGCGACCAGCCCCGGGCGCTGGCCAACGGTGTGCTGATGTACGCCCGCCACATCGACAAGCTGGAGCAACTGGGCGGGCTGGTGGCGCAAATCATCAACAAGCATGTGTCGCTGCAGATCGAGCCGGCGCACTACCCCATCGTCGGCGCCTGCCTGTTGCGCGCAATTCGCGAGGTGCTGGGTGCGGAGATCGCCACCGACGAGGTGCTGGCCGCCTGGGGCGCCGCTTATGGGCAACTCGCCGACATCCTGATCGGCGCCGAAGAGAAAATTTATGCGGAAACAGCCGGGGCGCCGGGTGGCTGGCGCGGTGCGCGCCGTTTTATCGTGGCGCGCAAGGTCCCCGAGAGCGCAGAAATCACCTCGTTCTACCTGCGGCCCGAAGACGGCGCAGCGGTGGCAGACTTTCAACCGGGTCAGTACCTCGGCCTGAAGCTGGTGATCAACGGCGAGGAAATTCGCCGCAACTATTCGCTCTCGGCAGCCCCCAATGGCCGCGACTACCGCATCAGCGTGAAGCGTGAGCCGGGCGGCGTGGCGTCGTGCTACCTGCATGACGAGCTGCAGGAAGGCGGCGGGCTGGACGTGTTTCCGCCCGCCGGCGAGTTTGTGCTGGCGGACGGCGACAAGCCGGTGGTGCTGATCAGCGGCGGCGTCGGCATTACACCGACGCTGGCCATGCTGGACGCCGCACTGCAGAGCCAGCGGCCGGTGCACTTCATCCACTTTGCGCGCAACAAATCGGTCCATGCGTTCCGCGACGCGCTGGCCACGCGGCAGGCGCGGCACGCGCAACTGCAGCACTTTTACGTCTATGACGAGCATGCCGGCGAGGCAGACAGGCCTCACGCCACCGGCCTCGTCGACAGCGGGCAACTGGCCCAATGGCTGCCGGCTTCGCGCGATGTGGACGCCTATTTCCTGGGCCCCAAGCCCTTCATGCGACGGGTCAGGCAACAGCTGCGCGAGTTGGGCGTGCCTGAATCGCAGACCCGTTACGAGTTTTTTGGCCCGGCCAGCGCGCTGGACTGAGGCCGCGCCATCGCGAAGCCATGCCGGCGGAGCATGCCGCCGGCATGTTGACGTGCGTGTAAATATTCACAAAAAACACGATTACACAGCGCTGCAACAAGGCAATAACGCAAAAAATTGGTGCACTGCGGAACAAAGTCACTTGACGCGCATGTTGGGGAGGCAGACCATCACTAACACCTTGTAACGCCCTACAAGCCGTTTTGCAGAGGGGCGAGCCGACTTGATGTGACAAATATCAAATCGGCCATCAACCAGATGGGAGCATGCACCATGAATTTCCACGATCTGTTTGGCCTGAAAAGCCGTCCCAAACCGCTGCCGGTCAAACCCAAGGCCAAGACCAGGGCCATCGCCGCCGAAGGCCCGCCCACCATCGAAGATGGGTCGGCCAATTCCTTGCGGCGCCAGCTGGTCCAGGTTCTGCTGCGCGATGTCATGCGCCGCCATGGCATTCCACCGGGCTGGCTGGACTGCCAGATGCTGGTCGTCTCCAGCCGCAGCCGTGGGGAGGGCATGTATGTGCGCCTCGTCATGAAGCACTGGGACTCCCGCCTGCTGAACTATGCGGTCGCTTTCCAGAAAGCGCTGATGGTCGACATCATGCGTTTTGAGCCGCATGCCGCCGAGTGGCTGTATGGCATCTCATGGCAGCTGGAAGTCGGCGACACCTGCCCTTACAAGGAACTGCCGGACCGCTCGGTGTGGCAAGAGCCGGCCCGAAAATCGTTCCACGAGCCGTCCCACGCGCCTACCCACGCGCCGACCCCAAAGCCGGCCCAAAAACCATCCCATGAGCCCGACCCCCAGAGCGAACTGAAAACCGATCTGGAGCGCATTTTTGCGATACGCGACTCAGACATGCTGATGCGCGGAGAACAGGCCAGCCACCCGGCGAGCTCCTACGCAAAAACGGTACCCCAGAAGCTGCCCAACCACTGATGGGGACCCGGGGCCTGCGCCCCGCCCCATGGCTGCTTGCAGCTTGCTGCTTCGTTCGTGCTTCCTGCTTCCTGCTTCCTGCTTCCTGCTTCCTGCTTCCTGCTTCCTGCTTCCTGCTTCCTGCGTCCTGCTTCTGGCTTCTTGCTTAATACGCGCCGATGTAGTCTTTCTTGCCGACTTCCACACCGCTGTGGCGCAGGATGGCATAGGCCGTGGTGGTGTGGAAAAAGAAATGCGGCAAGCCGTAATTGAGCAGGTAAGACTGTCCGGTAAACCGCTTTTCCTTGGGGGTGCCGGCCTGCGTGACGATCTCGCGCGTGGCGGCCTCGTCAAACTTCCCCGCATCCAGCCCTTCCAGAAACGCCAGCACCGTGGCAACACGCGCCTGCAGGTCTGCAAAGGTCTGCTCGCTGTCTTCGAGCTTGGGCACCTCCACGCCGGCCAGCCGCGCTGACACGCTTTTGGCGAAGTCAGTGGCCACCTGCACCTGGCGCAGCAGCGGGAACATGTCGGGGAACAGGCGCGCCTGCAGCAAGGCGGCGGGCTCGATCTTTCTGGCGGCCGCGTGCGCTTCTGCCTTGCTCAATACCTCCCTGAGTCCGCCCAGCATCTGCTTGAAGACGGGAATGGAGGTGGTGTACATGGGACTGGTCATGAATTCTTTCGTGAAGGGATGGAAACGGAAACCCGGGAGGGAACCCTGGATTCTCGCCTGTTATCGCCAGGTTCGGGGGCGAGCGCCTGGCACCGCACGCAGACCGCCCGCCGCAGGCCACGGGCTTCCGCGGAAAAAGATAAGATGTCTCACGATTTTGACGACCCACCATCCTTTTCGCCAGTCCCGCCCGCGGACTTTTCACAAAGGCTCTCCCATGAACGCCCCCCTTTCCAGCAGTGCCATGCGATCTGTCCTGGCCGCCGACCTGGCCGCCCTGCCCCTGATCGAAAAATGGGTCTCGTTTGCCTCGGTGTCGCGCGACAGCAACCTGCCCATCATCGAATGGACACGCGAGCAGCTGGAAGCGCTCGGTGTGCAATGCCGGCTGACGTACGACGACAGCGGCAACAAGGCCAATCTGTGGGCCACGCTCCCGGCGGAAAACGGTGAAACGAAAGCGGGCGGACTGGTGCTGTCGGGCCACACCGATGTGGTGCCTGTCGATGGCCAGCCATGGGATACCGATCCATTTGCCGCAAAGATCGTGGGTGACCGGCTCTATGGCCGCGGCGTCACGGACATGAAGAGCTACGGCGCCACGGCGCTGATGATGGTGCCCGAATTGCTCAGGCGCAAGCTCAAGCGCCCCGTGCACCTGGCCTTCAGTTATGACGAGGAAGTCGGCTGCATCGGCGTGCGCCGCCTGATCGCCGACATGGTGGCCCAGGGCTACACGCCCGCCGGCTGCATCGTGGGCGAGCCCACCGGCATGCAGGTGGTGATTGCGCACAAGGGCAAGCATGCCTACAAGACGTCAGTGCGCGGCTTCGAGGCGCACTCCTCGCTCACGCCGCTGGGCGTCAACGCCGTCGAGATCGCCTGCGAATTCGTCGCCCACCTCAAGTCCATGCACCGCAGGCTGGTTGCCGAGGGGCCGTTCGATGCGATTTACGACGTGCCGCACACCACCATCCACACCGGTGTGATTGCCGGCGGCACCGCGCTCAACATCATTCCGCGCGACTGCGATGTGACCTGGGAAATTCGTCACCACCACATGAACTCGCCGGAGGCGCTGTTCCATGAGGCCAAGGCATTTGCCGACAGCCTGCTGCCGGCCATGCAGGCCGTGGCCCCCGGGACCGGCATCACCCACAAGCTCAACTCGGTGCTGCCCGGTTTCGCCACCGATGCGGACAGCGCGATTGCGCAGCTGTGCTTCAGATGCGCAGGCGTGGACAGCAGCACTGGTGCCGGCAAGGTGTCGTTTGGCACGGAAGCTGCATTGTTCCACCAGGCTGGTGTGCCGACCATCGTGTGCGGCCCCGGCCATATCGCGCAGGCGCATCAACCCAATGAATGGGTCACGCTGGAGCAACTGGCCTGGTGCGAGCGCTTCATGCGCCGCCTGGCTGACGAAATCTGCGTGAACTGACTCCAGTAACCAACAGAAAGAACAAGCAATGGACCGCAGAGATTTCATGGCCGCAGGCCTGGCACTTGGCGCAGGCACCGTGCTGGCACAGGCGAATCCCAAACTGGCACGCATCGTGGTGCCCTTCGCCCCGGGCGGCGTGCAGGACATCCTGGCCCGATCGATGTCTACCGAACTGGGCGTCGCGCTGGGCCAGACGGTGATCGTGGAAAACCGGCCTGGCGCCGGCGGTACGGTGGGCACCGGCTATGTGGCCAAATCCCCGGCTGACAGCGGCGCCATGGTGCTGGCGGCGGCCAGCCACAACATCGCCGGCTCGCTCTACACCAAACTCAGCTACGACCCGCAGAAAGACTTTGCACCCATGGCGCACATCGGCACCGCCGACTATGTGCTGATGATCCACCCCGATGTGCCGGCCAAAACCGCGGGCGAATTCATCCGTCATGCCAAGGCCAACCCCGGCAAGATGAACTACGCCACCGCCGGCGTCGGCAGCGCGACGCACCTCTCGATGGCCTACTTCAACGGCCTGGCCGGCATCGATGTGGTGCATGTGCCGCTCAAGGCCACGGGCGAGGCCATCAACGAGGTGATTTCCGGCCGTGCGCAGGCCGTGATTGCCGCCAGCATAGGCGCGCTGGCGTTTGCCAAGGACAGCCGCATCCGTCTGGTGGGCGTGACGTCGCCGAAGCGGTCCAAGTATCTGCCCGACGTTCCGACCATTGCCGAAAGCGGACTGCCGGGCTACCAGTTCAACTCCTGGTTTGGCCTGCTGGGCCCTGCCGGCACGCCGGCGGCCGACATCACCCGCGTCAATGCGGCCATGGCCAGGCTGCTGAAAGATCCGATCATCCTGGAGCGTCTGGACAAGCAGGGCATTGAGCCGCAGGCCATGAGCAACGCGGACTTTGCCAAGCTGCTGGCGGTGGATTACGAACGCATGGCCAATGTCGTCAAGGCATCAGGCGCCAGGATCGAATAGGCGGACGAACGCGTCCCAACCGAATTGTCCCGACAGTGTCGCCTTACTTCAGGCTGGCCATGCCCGCCGTGGTGCCCAGGTAACGTTCAAGCACCGTCATCTCCTCCGGCGTCGGTGCGCCCTTTCCGGTGATCACCGCGTACACATGGCCCCTGAAACCTTCACGCGGGTAATAGCCAACGTAGCCCCAGCCGATCAGCATCTGGGAATAAACGCTGGGGGCGAATGTGGCGTTGTTGCTCGCGACCTCCTGCGCGTTGACGCGCAGCTTTTGCGCACCGGGCGCCGAGGTGAATGCCAGCACCGCAGGCGTATCGGCCGGCAGGCGGTCCGCGCCGATCAGCTGCACCGTCTGGCCCTTGGCATCCAGCCAGCTGGCCCGCGGCTGGCCGTTGGTGAACCCGAGCTCCGAGGCCTGGCGCGCCTCTGCCTTTGAGGCCTGGAACACCACGCCGGTGTTGCTTTTCCCCGGGATGCTCACGCAAGCCAGGGCGAAGTGGGCGTCCTCGATGTTGTAAGGAACCCGGTTCTTCGGGCGAGGCTGCACGCCCGCTGCCGGGGCCGATTTCTTGCACCAGAAGCCGAAGGTATCGGGCGCCGTGTGGTCCGAGCTCCTCCGGCCGTTCGTCACGCGCAGGACGGGCAATGACATCGCACCCATGGTGCTGCTGTCCTTGTTGGTCCAGTTGATCATTTCCATCGCATTGCCCGGGCTGGAGCCATAGCCGGAGTCCGAAATGGCGCGAACCACCTGGCCCGCCGCAGCGGGTGCACCCAGCAGGTAATCGGTGTGCCCGTCGGCAAGCTCCCACTTGCAGGCACCGTATTTGGCAATGATGGCCAGTGCGGCATCGGCCAGGCTGGTGGCAGCGTAGGCCGCCGGGTCGGCCAGGGAGAACACCTTGCGCGGCGGCGGCAGCGGGCCCGTCCACTGGCCGGCGCCCGTGTAGCTGAGCGTGGCGACCTCGCTCTCCGCCGGCGTGTAGGTGAAGCTGTCCTGGCCATTCGGCCCGGCCGGCAGTGTCAGCCGCGACTTGCTCAGCGTGCCCTTCCCTTTCAAAGCCACCGCCAGTGAGACGGGCCGGCCGAGGTTGCCACGAGCATAGACGGTGATCGTGAGGGGCGCGCCGGCCAGCGCATAGCCCGGGCCATCGTCGAAGAGCAGGGCCTGTTCCATGCCGGCAGAGGCCTTGAGGACGCCGGACACCAGCGGCTCCAGCGTCTGGTTCTGGTGCCAGCCCGGCACATGGTTGATGGCGTAGTTGTGGATGGGCCAATGATTGCCCCCCATCCAGCTGTAGATCTCGCAACCTGATTCATAGGCATGGGTGATGGCCCGCAGGAACATCGGCTCCCAGCGCGGGTCGTCTATCGGCATCCCGATCTCGGTCAGCGCCAGCCGGACACCCGCGGCCCTGGCCCAGCCGGTGGCCTTTTTGAGCCGCTCCAGGCCGGTGCCGGGGTGGATGGCGCCGGCGCCGAATCCTGCACTGAAGTTCTTCGCCACCTCGGCGTCATAGTCAAACGAGGCGCCATTGCTGAACGCATCCAGGTACATGTGAACTTCATAAATCAGGTTGTTGCCACGCAATGGAAAGCCGGGATTTTTGGTTCCGATGACCATGGCCGAGCTGTACTGGTTTCCCGCCACATAAATGGGATTGGCCGTGTCGATGGCGCGAATGGCTTCGATCGCCGCCTGCGCATAGGCGGGCCAGATGGTGAGGTCTTCCGCCCCCTTCACGGCTTCTTCATTCGACGCAATCACCCCGCCGGGCTTGGGCATGTCGTGGGGCTCGTTCATCAGGCCATAGCCGCCAAACCCCGGGTGATTCCGCCATTTCGTCGCGGCGCGCGCCCAGAAATCCACGAAGTGGGCCTGTGTGAGCGTGGCGCCAGGCGCCAGCGAAAAAATCCGCACCTGCACCTGGGCCGCCTCGGTGGTGTAGGGCCGCAGCAAGGGATTCGGCGGCGTGGTCAGGCCGATGACGGACCCGTCGGGCTGAAACCGGAAGTCCTGGTAACGGCCATAGTTGTGGTTGTCAATGATGCATTTCATGCCGACCGCCGCGTGGGCATCCAGCACGCCCGTGATGTAGGCCTCATACGTGGGGTGAAAGGCGCCCGGGTTGCCAATCGCCGCCTTCGCCGCTGCGTTGGCCGGGGTGTCGTGCAGCATCGGCTGCAACAGCTCCCACTGGATGGGCAAGCGGTTTCTCGTGTAGCCACAGGCCGCCAGGTAGGCCACATCGACCTTGCGCGGGACGGTGAAATGCAGATTGGGCGCACTGCTCATGCCATAGCGCAGCCCTGGCTTGGCCCATTCCATGCCCGAAAGATTGGTGCCCATCGCCACCCGGGCGGTGTTTCTGCCGTCGGGCTGCGCCGCCCCCTTGTCCGGCAGAGGGCCCGCCGGTGCTGCCCGCGCCGCCGGGATCAGGGAGCCAAAGGTGGCCAGCGTGGCCACCGCGGCGGCGGCTTGCGAAAATTCACGTCTTTGCATGGAGCTTGTTTTTCTTCCTGGGCTGGCCGAAAAGCCGGGCCCATCGGGATATTGGTTTGGACCTTGGTTTGAACCTTGGTCTGTACTGGTCTGAACCTTAGTTTGATGCCAAGCCCCGGTCTGGCAAATGAAACACCCGCAACAATTCCCGGCAGCGCTGGCGCCATGTATACATGGTGCCGGCAAATTGCCCGCATGACTGGTAGCGCTATCGTCGATAGAATCGGCCCATGAACCATGAGGACACGCCAACGGACACCCAGACGCGACGAACCCGCCGGGGCAGCGGCGCCGTCACCCTGCATGACGTGGCCAAGCTTGCCGGCGTGGCGCCCATCACCGCATCGCGCGCCCTGAACACCCCCGCCCAGGTTTCGGCCGAGGTGCTGAAGAAGGTCACCGACGCGGTGGAGCGTACCGGCTACGTGCCCAACCGGCTCGCCGGCGGCCTGGCTTCATCGCGCAGCCGCCTGGTCGCGGCGGTTGTGCCCACCCTCAACGGCCCGGTGTTCCTGGAAACCGTGCAGGCCCTGACGGATGCCCTGGCCGAACAGGGCTACCAGTTGATGCTCGGCCAGAGCGGCTATGTGGATTCGCGCGAGGATGCCCTGCTGGACGCCATCATTGGCCGCCGGCCGGATGGCATTGTGCTGACTGGCATCATGCATTCCCCCGAGGGGCGCAAACGCCTGCTGGCCGCCGGCATACCCGTGGTCGAGACCTGGGACCTCACGCCCACCCCGCTGGACATGCTGGTCGGCTTTTCCCACGTCGATGTCGGGCGCGCGGTGGTTGATTTTCTCTATGCCAAGGGACGGCGCCGCCTGGCGATCGTGGCGGGCGACGACGAGCGTTCGACGCGCCGCCACCAGGCCTTCCAGGCGGCGGCACGGGCGGCGGGCCTGCCCGAGGTCCGGATGGTGACCGTGCCCGCCCCCACCACCGTGAAAAGCGGCCGCAATGCGCTGATCGAGCTGATGCAGAACGCAGGCGGCATTGATGCCGTCTTTTGCAGTTCCGACTTGCTGGCGCTGGGCGTTCTGACACAGGCCCAAGCCAGCGGCATCGCGGTGCCGGGGCAACTGGCCGTCGTGGGCTTTGGCGACCTGGAATTTGCCGCCGACCTGAACCCCGCCCTGACAACGGTGCGCATTGATGGCACGGCCATCGGCCGCCAAGCCGCCCGCTTCATTGTGGAACGGGCGGAAGGCCGGCCGGTGGAGCAGCGGGTCATCGACATCGGCTTCACGATTGTCGAGCGCGACAGCGCCTGATGGACGCCGGGCAGCGGCCGGATAGCGGCCGGTATTTGCCCCCGCCCATGACCGGACGACCGGACAGGCCCACAAAGGTCTGGAGATGCCTGAAGAGGTCAGGAAATGTCTGGAGATGCGCGGATCTGCCCGACAGGCCGGATATGGGCCTGATGGATACCTGATACGTAATACCCCTCATCAATTTTTGCTTGATTTTTTAAAACGGTAGCGCTACCATTCAGATCTCAGATGGTAGCGCTACCTTGCAATGATCAAGGCGCCGAGTCTGTCTAACCATCCACTTCTTCATGGACCTCTTTCGCATGACCACCCCGCAAGAACTCAAGAAAATCATCTCCTACGGCCTGCTCTCGTTCCCCCTGACCGACTTCGACAGCCAGTTGCGCTTTGCCGCAAAGCCTTTCGCCGAGCGGCTGGAGTGGCTCATGCCCTACGGCGCCACGGCGCTGTTTGCAGCCGGCGGCACCGGCGAGTTTTTCTCGCTGGAGCCGCAAGAGTACAGCGACGTCGTGCGCACCGCGATCCAGACCTGCCAGGGCCGCATGCCCATCATTGCCGGCGCGGGCGGCGGCACCACGCTGGCGATTCGCTACGCGCAGGAAGCCGAGCGGCTGGGCGCCCAGGGCATTTTGCTGCTGCCGCACTACCTGACTGAGGCGACACAAGAGGGCTTGGTGGCCCACGTCGAGGCGGTGTGCAAGAGCGTCAAGTTCGGCGTGATCGTCTACAACCGCGCCGGCTGCCGCCTGACGCCGGAGTCCCTGCTGATACTGGCCGACCGCTGCCCCAACCTGATCGGCTTCAAGGACGGCATCGGCGACATCGAGTCCTTCGTCACCATTCGCCGCAAGCTGGGCGACCGCTTCGCCTACCTCGGCGGGCTCCCCACGGCGGAGGTCTTTGCCGGTGCCTACCAGGCCATGGGCTGCCCGGTTTATTCGTCTGCCGTGTTCAACTTCATTCCCCGCACGGCGATAGAGTTTTACAACGCGCACCATGCCGGCGACACCGCCACCACCAACCGCCTGCTGGACGAGTTCTTCCTGCCCTACATTGCGCTGCGCAACCAGGGCCAGGGCTACGGCGTGAGCATCGTCAAGGCCGGCGCCACGCTGGTGGGCCACACCGCCGGACCGGTGCGCCCGCCGCTGTCGGACCTCAAGCCCGCCGAGATGGAACAGCTCGGCCAGTTGATCGCCAAACTCGGCGCCCAGTGAGCGCCGCCATCCCACGAGACATCTTCATGAAAAAACTTTTATCTACCCTCGTGATGGGTCTGGCCGCAGCGGCCATCGCCGCAGGCGCACAGGCCCAAACCTGGCCCACCAAGAGCGTGTCGCTGGTGGTGCCCTTCCCGGCCGGCGGCTCGACCGACACCGTCGCCCGTGCCATCGGCCCCAAGCTCACCCAGAGCCTGGGCCAGCCTTTTGTCGTCGACAACAAGGCCGGCGCGACCGGCACCATTGGCGCCACACTGGTCAAGCGCGCGGCGCCCGACGGCTACACCTTCCTCGTGACGTCACTCGGCCCGCTGGTCATTGCACCGCATTTGATCAAGGGCATGCAATACGACGCGCTGAAAGACTTTGACCTCATCACCGTCGCCGTCCAGGCGCCCAACGTGCTGGTGGTGCCGGCCAACTCGCCCTACAAGACCGTCGGCGCGCTGGTGGCCTACAACAAGATGAATCCCGGCAAGATGTCCTTCGCCTCCTCCGGCAACGGGTCGAGCGACCATCTCACGGCCGAGCTGTTCTGGCAGCTGACCGGCACCAGCGGCGCACACATTCCCTACAAGGGCGGGGCACCGGCCATCACCGACCTGCTTGGCGGGCAGGTCGACGTCTCGTTCCAGAACATCAATGCCGTGGTGCAGCACATCAAGTCCGGCAAGCTGAAAGCCCTGGCCATCACCTCGCAAAAGCGCTCCGCGATCCTGCCCGACGTCCCCACGTTCGGCGAGGCCGGCGTGAAAGGCCTGGAGGTGTACTCCTGGCAAGCCGTCGTGGCGCCCAAGGGCCTGCCCGCCGACGTGCGCAACAAGGCCCATGCCGCCGTCATTGCCGCGCTCAATGACCCGCAGGTCAAGCAGCAATTCGTGTCCGTCGGCTTTGAAATCGTCGGCAACACGCCGGCCCAGTTCGCCGCCTTCCAGCAGCAGGAGTTTGCGCGCTGGAAGAAAGTCATAGACACTGGAAAAATTACCGCCGATTGAGGCTGATTCAACGATTCAAGATTCAAAGCGATTGAGACCCCTTCCATGTCCAACATGCCCAACACCTCCACACCCCTGATCACCGAGCTGCGCGTGATCCCGGTCGCCGGCCGCGACAGCATGCTGCTCAACCTGAGCGGCGCGCACGGCCCCTTCTTCACACGCAACCTGCTGATCCTCACCGACAATTCCGGGCGCACCGGCGTGGGCGAGGTGCCTGGCGGCGAGAAGATACGCCAGACCCTCGAAGACGCGCGCCCGCTGGTGGTGGGCCAGCCGATAGGCGCCCACCAGCGCGTGTTGCAGCAGATGCAGCAACAGTTCGCCGACCGCGACAGCGGCGGGCGCGGGCTGCAAACCTTCGACCTGCGCACCACCATCCACGCGGTGACGGCCGTTGAGTCGGCACTGCTGGATTTACTGGGCCAGCACCTGGATGTGCCGGTCGCCGCATTGCTGGGCGAAGGCCAGCAGCGCGAGGCGGTCGAGATGCTGGGCTACCTGTTCTTTGTGGGCGACCGCAGCAAGACGGACCTGCCCTACAACAGCGAACCAAATGCCGACAACGCCTGGTCACGGATACGCCACGAAGAAGCACTGACCCCCGAGACCATCGTGCGGCAGGCCGAAGCGGCGCAGGAGCGCTACGGTTTCAACGACTTCAAGCTCAAGGGCGGCGTGCTGCGCGGCGAGGAAGAAATCGAGGCCGTGACGGCGCTGCACGAGCGCTTTCCGAACGCGCGGGTGACGCTGGACCCGAACGGCGGCTGGCTGCTCAAGGACGCCATCCGCCTGATGCGCGACATGAAAAATGTGGTGGCCTACGCCGAAGACCCCTGCGGCGCTGAAGAGGGTTTCTCGGGCCGCGAGGTCATGGCGGAGTTCCGCCGCGCCACCGGCCTGCCCACCGCCACCAACATGATCGCCACCGACTGGCGGCAACTGCAACACGCCCTGTCGCTGCAATCGGTGGACATTCCGCTGGCCGACCCGCATTTCTGGACCATGGCCGGCTCGGTACGCGTGGCACAGACCTGCCGCGACTGGGGCCTGACCTGGGGCTCACACTCCAACAACCACTTCGACGTGTCGCTCGCCATGTTCACCCATGTCGGCGCAGCCGCGCCAGGCCGCGTGACGGCCATCGACACGCACTGGATCTGGCAGGACGGCCAGCGCCTCACCAAGGAGCCGCTGCAGATCGTGGGCGGCCTGGTACAGGTGCCGAAGAAGCCCGGCCTCGGTGTCGAGCTCGACATGGCCGAGGTGGAGAAAGCCCACCAGCTCTACAAGCAGCACGGCCTGGGTGCACGCGATGACGCTGTCGCCATGCAAAGCCTGATTCCGGGCTGGAAATTCAACCCCAAGCGCCCTGCGTTCGACCGCTGAAAATTGGTGGCTCAAAATTGGCCACCGAAACATACCGAAAGACGACAACCGATGTTTAAAAACCTCATCAACGGCGACTGGGTCGAAGCCCCGGGCGTCACGCGCAACATCAACCCGTCGGACACGCGAGACCTGATCGGCGAATACGCCAAGGCCGACGCCGCCCAGACGAAGGACGCCATTGCCGCCGCACAGGCGGCTTTCCCGGCCTGGTCGCTCAGCACGCCGCAGCAGCGCTTCGACATCCTCGACGCGGTGGGCAGCGAGATCCTGGCGCGCCGCGCCGAACTCGGCGATCTGCTGGCCCGTGAGGAAGGCAAGACCCTGCCGGAGGCCATTGGCGAAGTCGCCCGCGCCGGCAACATCTTCAAGTTCTTTGCCGGCGAGGCATTGCGTCCGGGCGGTGAAGTCATGCCTTCCGTGCGCCCCGGTGTCGGTGTCGAGATCACGCGCGAACCGGTGGGCGTGGTCGGCATCATCACGCCGTGGAATTTTCCCATCGCCATTCCGGCCTGGAAGATTGCGCCAGCCCTGGCCTACGGCAACTGCGTCGTCTTCAAACCCGCCGAACTGGTGCCCGGCTCGGCCTGGGCGCTGGCCGACATCCTCTCGCGCAGCGGCCTGCCCAAGGGCGTGTTCAACCTCGTGATGGGCCCCGGCTCACAAGTCGGTGCCACCCTGCTCGACGACGCCCGCATCGCCGCCATCACCTTCACCGGCTCCGTCGGCACCGGCAAGCGCGTTGCCGCGGCCTGCGTCGGGCGCATGGCCAAGTTCCAGCTCGAGATGGGCGGCAAAAACCCCATGGTCGTGCTCGACGACGCCGACCTCGGCGTGGCCGTCAACTGCGCGGTGCAAAGCGGTTTCTTCTCGACAGGCCAGCGCTGCACCGCGTCCTCACGCGTCATCGTGACGGAAGGCATTCACGACCGCTTTGTGGCTGCCGTGGTGGAGAAACTGCGCAGCCTCAAGGTCGACGACGCCCGCAAGACCGGCACCGACCTCGGCCCCGTGGTTGACGCCAGCCAGCTCGCGCAAAACCTGAAGTACGTCGAGATCGCCCGCGGCGAAGGCGCCACGCTGGCCTATGGCGGCGAAGCCCTCGAGCACAACGCCGACGGCCAGCCCGGTTTCTACATGCGGCCCGCACTGTTCACCGACACCACGGCCGGCATGCGCATCAACGGCGAAGAGGTGTTTGGCCCGGTGGTCAGCGTGCTGCGCGCCAAAAACTACGACGAGGCCTTGCACCTGGCCAACGACACGCCCTTCGGCCTGGCCGCCGGCATTGCCACCACTTCGCTCAAGTACGCCACGCACTTCAAGCGCCACTCGCAGGCCGGCATGGTGATGGTCAACCTGCCGACGGCCGGGGTGGACTACCACGTGCCCTTCGGCGGCCGCAAAGGGTCAAGCTACGGCCCGCGCGAGCAGGGCCGCCATGCGGCCGAGTTTTACACCACGGTCAAAACGGCTTATACACAGGCCTGAGCAGGCCTGAGCCCCAGTCCCGATCCCCGGGGCTTGAGCACCTGCCGCCAGGTAGTCGCTCAGGCATCGCCATGGACGCTGTGAAGACAGCCTCCGCTGCAAGGCGAATACCCGCGTAGGCAAGAGGCTTGCGGCCTTGTCCGACACACTGCGCGCCGCAAAACTGGTAGCTTGAAAGGACATCCTTCGGAGGATGAACTTTCTGGAGCATTGACATGTCACGCAGCAACACCAGCCTGACACGCGCGAAGACCGGCGACACACTCCCCAGCCCGCATCCGCACCCTCCCGACCACGAAGCGGGCGATGACACCAGCGCCAGCACGCTGATCGAGTCGCCCGTGCCGCCCGGCGGCGGCAAACTGGTCCAGCATGACTTTCCCGATGGCGGGGGCAGCGGCGGCGCGGAAGCCTATCGCCGCAAGCAAAACTGAGCCGCGCCACGCAGCGTCCCGTGAAGCTGGCCACCTTCAACGTCAACGGCATCAAGACCCGGCTGCCAAATCTGCTGGCCTGGCTGGAGAAAGAGTCTCCCGACCTGGTCTGCCTGCAGGAACTCAAGGCGCTGGACAGCGTTTTTCCCCAGGCTGAACTGCGTGAGGCGGGGTATGGCGCCCTGTGGAAGGGCCAGCGCTCCTGGAACGGCGTGGCGATTCTGGCCAAAGGCGCCAACCCGCTGGCGATCCGGCGAGAACTGCCCGGCGACCCCGCCGACGACCACAGCCGCTACCTGGAAGCCGCGGTGAACGGCATCGTCGTGGCCTGCCTGTACCTGCCCAACGGCAATCCGCAACCCGGCCCCAAGTTTGACTACAAGCTCGCATGGTTCGAACGCCTGAACCAGCACGCGCTGGGGCTTTACCGCTCCGGTCATCCGGTGGCGCTGGCCGGCGACTTCAATGTGGTGCCCACCGACTTTGACATCTACAACCCGAAGTCGTGGCTGAAGGACGCCTTGCTCCAGCCGGAAAGCCGCGCCGCCTATAAACGCCTGCTATCGCAGGGCTGGATCGACAGCCTGCGCCACCTGCATCCCGACGAGCGCATCTACACCTTCTGGGATTATTTTCGCCAGCACTGGCAAAAGAACTCGGGGCTGCGCATCGACCATATCCTGCTCAACGCCGAACTGGCGCCACGCCTCAAAGGCGGCGGGGTAGACCGATGGGTGCGCGGGGAAGAGCACGCCAGCGACCACGCACCGGCCTGGGTTGAGCTCGCTGAACAGGACGCGGCACAGGCGTAACCTTCAGGCACAAAACCTTCGCGATCCTGACCCGATGGTGAACCGATAGTGAACCGATGATGAACCGATGTCATCAAGGCATCAGCCCGACAGCGCAGCCTGCTCCATCCGCAGGGCGGGCTGAAACGCACCCGCAACCCGGAGGTCAACGCGGAGGTCAGCGCCGCGCCGGGCCTGCAGCAGGGCCGCCAGCCACTCGTCAATCAAGGCCGGGTCGGTGATGGTCTTGAGCAACTGGTAGGCGGCTTCGGCTTCCGGAAAACGGCGGCGCAAAAAATTCAGCCACTGCTTGAGCCGGCCGGGCCGGGCGCGCGCATCCAGGCGGCTGCAGACCACGTGCCAGAAATCCGCCAGCAGCGGTACAAGCTCCGCCCACGTGATGCCCGGCTCGTGCCCGCCAGCGGCCGGGTGACCCATAGCCGCCTTGATGGCCAGGCCCAGGCCGGGGTCGGCCACCGCGCCGCGGCCAATCATCAGCATGCTGCAGCCCGAAGCGTCGCGGCAGCGGCGTGCGTCCTCCACCGTCCAGATTTCGCCGTTGGCCACGACCGGGATCTTGACCGCGGCGCGGATGTCGGCGATGCGCTCCCAGTAGGCCGGCGGTTTGTAAGCCTGCGCCTTGGTACGGGCGTGCACCACCAGCTCGCCGGCGCCACCCTCTTCGATCGCCAGCGCACATTCGACGGCGCGCGAGTCGTCGCTGTAGCCCAGCCGCATCTTGGCCGAGACCGGCATGCCGGCCGGCACGGCGCGGCGTACCGCGCCGACGACGGCTGTCAGGGTTTCGGGCTCCTTGAGCAGGGATGCACCGCCGCCGTGGCGGTTGACGACGGCGGCCGGACAGCCAAAGTTGAGGTCAATGCCCGCGGGCCCGAGCGTGGCCAGCCGCGCCGCGTTCTCGGCCATACAGCCCGGGTCGGAACCCAGCAGTTGCGCGCGCACCGGCACGCCGGCCAGCGTGCGGCCACCGTTGTGCAGCTCGGGCACGATGCGGGTGAACACGCGCTCGGGCAGGAGCTGGTCGGTGATGCGGATGAATTCGGACACGCAGCGGTCTATGCCGCCGACCCGCGTCAGGATGTCGCGCAGGACAAAGTCCAGCAGGCCCTCCATCGGGGCCAGCAAAATTGTTGCGTGTGGTGCAGCCTTCATCTCGTCAAACTTCTATCTCAAACTTCTATCTATTTGGCAGCCAATCGCCACAAGGACGTGACTTCTGCCGCGCGCGCTGCATGCAGCGCGTCGGTCGGGTCCGAGGCTTTGGGGTGATGCGGTTGCGCGTCGAGCCGGTCCACCACCTTGAGTCCTGCAGCGTCAATCGCAGCCAGCAGCCACGCGCGCGTGCGCAGGCCCAGGTGTTCGGCAATGTCCGACAGGATCAGCCAGCCCTCGCCCTTCGGTTCCAGGTGCGCTGCCAGACCGCCCAGAAAACCCAGCAGCATGCGGCTGTCTTCGTCATACACCGCGTGCTCGACCGGCGAGCCGGGACGCGCCGGCAACCACGGCGGGTTGCAGACGATGATGTGGGCCCGGCCTTCGGGGAACAGGTTGGCCTCGCGCACTTCGACCTGCGGAAATCCGAGCCGTTTGAGGTTGTCCCGCGCACAGGCCAGCGCGCGCGGGTCCTGGTCTGTGGCCACCACGCGCTGCACGCCGCTGCGCAGGGCCAGCACGGCGGCCAGCACACCGGTGCCGGTGCCGATGTCAAAAGCCAGCAGGTCCTCGGTGCCCTCGCGCACGGGGGCCTGGGCCACCAGGTCAATGTATTCGCCGCGCACCGGCGAGAAAACGCCGTAATGCGGATGGATGCGGTTGTGCGGCCCGTCTTCACCAAGGGCCGGGATGGGCACGCCCTTGCGGCGCCACTCGTGCGCGCTGATGAAGCCCATCAGCTCGCGCAACGATGCGACCGATGCGATATTTGAGGCCGAAGCAAGTTCCGCCGACAGGCCGCCCTTAGGCGGAACAGCCCCTTCCGCCGGTGAAAGGGGCAGCGTACCGCCGGAGGCACGCGAAGCGACAAGCGTGGGGGCAGAAGAAGCCGGACCCCACGCTTCAGAACAAGCCTTCTTTGCATCGGGCGCGCGGCGCAGGGGAATGCTGTAGTCCGCGTCAAACGGGATCAGCACCATGCCCAGCACGCGGGCGCGCTGCGCCTGTGCCTGGCGGTGCAGGTGAAAGGCTTCCGGGAACACCGGCGCAGGCGCTTCAACCTGGACGCTGGGCTCTCCAGCCTTCTGGTCCTTGACGCGCTTCTCGCGCTTGGGTTTGGCCGGCTTGTCGACACGGCGCGCCAGCGCCTGCAGCAGCAGCCGCGCGTTCTGGAAGTCACCCCGCCAGAGCAGGCCGGTACCCTCACAAGCCAGCCGGTAAGCGGTGTCGGCCGCCATGCTGTCATCTGCAATCACCACGCGCTTGGGCGGCGCGGCCCCGCGCTCGGAACGCCAGCGCGCCGAATGGGCCTGGTTTTCCTTGCCCTCGGTCCAGTGAATGAGGGGATGGGCAGTGGCAGAGGTGGCAGGAGCGGCAGGTGAAACAGACATCAGGGGCAGACAGGTAAAGAAGGTGAAAGCAAAAAACAGCCAACTGTTTTAACAGATGGCGCCCTCTTCCGGCCTGCCTGGGGCCATTTCAGGCCGCCGCAGAGCTCAAAACACCGCCGAAACGAAAAAAACGGCCCGCAAAGCCATTTTTTATACGCCTCCAGCAAAACAAGAGCGCCCGGAGAGTTTTCCGGCAGGGGCCGCGGAACTGGCTTCGCCAGGCCGCAGGCGCCGTCCCCTGCAAGGGGAAAGGGCATTACACGCAGTGAGCGCCAATAGGGGTGTGCTCGGAGCTGCGCCCCTCTTCCCCAGCAGGGGCCGGGGTCCGGCTTCGCCGGCCCACAGGCGCCTGTCCCCTGCAAGGGGAGAGGAGGCTACACGCAGTGAGCCTCAACAGGGGTGTGCAACAGTCAAGCCCAGCCACCACCCAGCGCGCGAATCAGCCCCACCGTGGCCAGATATTGCGACGTCTTCACCTGCAACGCCTGCCGCCGGTTGCGCAGTTCGCTGCGCTGGGCGTCCAGCAACTCGAGCTGGCTGACGAAGCCGTTGCGGTAGCGCGAGTCCGACAGCACCGTGGCGCGGGTGGCCGAGGCCACCGAGCGCGACTGCGCTTCGGACTGGTCGGCCAGCAAGCGCAGGGCCACCAGCTGGTCTTCCACGTCCTTGAAGGCCACCAGGATCTGTTCGCGGTAGTTGGCCAATGCGATATCGAGTTCGGCATTGGCGTTCTGCACGCCGGCTTCGCGGCGGCCGCCGTCAAAGATCGGCAGCGACAACAATGCGCCCACGCCCCAGGCGCGGGTGGAGAGTTTGAACAGGTCGCTGATCTCCGGCGCCGCATAGCCGCCCGTGGCGGTCAGCGAGAACGTGGGGAACCAGGCGGCCTTGGCCACACCCACGCGGGCCTGTGCGGCCTGCATGGTGCTTTGTGCCGCCGACACATCGGGGCGGCGAACCAGCACGGTGCTGGGCACGCCGGCCGGGATCACCGGCAGCGCCGTGGTCCATTCGGCGGGCGCCACCTGGAAGCTGGAGGCGACCTCGCCCACCAGTACGGCCAGCGCATGCTCGAGTTCGGCGCGGCGCCGGTCCAGGGCCAGCGCCTCCGATTCCGTGGAAGCGACTTCGGCGCGCACGCGGGCCACGTCGAGTTCGGCCACGTCGCCTTCCTTGAAGCGCACTTCGGTCAGGCGCAGCGTGTTGCGGTAGGCCTGCAGCGTGTCACGCACCAGCGAGCGTTCGGTGTCGAGTGCGCGCAGGTTCAGGTAGGTCTGGGCCACATCGGCCTGCACCAGCAATTTCGTGCTGCGCAGCAGCGCTTCGCGGGACTGGGCGTCCAGCGAGGCCGCGTCGGAATTCAGCGAGAGCTTGCCGATCAGGTCCACTTCGTAAGAGAAGTTGGCGTTGGCGCTCACCACGGTTTGCGGCACATTGCCGGTGGTGGCGTTGCTCTGGCGCGTGGCGCCGGCGCCCAGGCCGACCTGGGGCAGGCGGTCGGCGTCGGTGTTGCGGGCAATCGCCCTCGCCTGGGCCAGGCGCCCTGCCGCAACCTGCACGCTGTTGTTGTTGCGGCCTGCCTGCTCCACCAGTTGGTCCAGCACGGGGTCGGCAAACACCTTCCACCAGGTGCCCTGGGATTGCACCTGGGCGGAGGTGGCCGTTGCGGAGGCGACCTGGCTGGCGTTTTCCTTGAAGGCTTGCGGCGCCTTCGGCAGGCTGGACGCGTCAATCGAGGCGCTGGTGGCGCAGCCGGCCAGCACCAGTGCTGCCACCAGGGGCGCCAGCGACATGCGCAGTGTTGAATGAATGCGGTTCATGACGAACTCCTTTAACTTTCTTGTTTTCTTGTTTCTTGTTATTCGTGATGCTTGAGGGGCGCCGCCGGCTGGGCATGCGCGCCGGCACCACCGCTGCCCGCAAAAGCCTCGAGATGCGGCACTTCGCCGTGCAGCTTGAGCGGACGATTGCCCGTGAGGCGGCGCAGGGTCACGTAAAACACCGGTGTGAGGAACAGGCCGAAAGCCGTCACGCCAATCATTCCCGAGAACACGGCGACCCCCATGGCGTGGCGCATCTCGGCACCGGCGCCGGTCGACAGCACCAGGGGCAGCACGCCCATGATGAAGGCCAGCGAGGTCATCAGAATGGGACGCAGGCGCAGGCGGCTGGCTTCAATGGCAGCCTGCAGCGGCGTGCGCCCGGCAAACTCCAGCTCGCGCGCAAACTCCACGATCAGAATGGCATTCTTCGCCGACAGCCCCACCAGCACAATCAAGCCGATCTGCGTGAAGATGTTGTTGTCGCCGCCGGTCAGCTTCACCCCCAGCATGGCGGCCAGCAAGCCCATGGGCACGATCAGCACGATGGCGATCGGCAGGGTCAGGCTTTCATACTGCGCGGCCAGCACCAGGAACACCAGCAGCAGCGCCAGCGGGAAGACCCACATGGCCGAGTTGCCGGCAATGATTTCCTGGTAGGTCAGGTCCGTCCACTCGTAGCTGATGCCGGGCGGCAGCGTCTCGGCCGCGATGCGCGCGACCGCGTCCTGCGCCTGGCCTGACGAGTAGCCGGGTGCGGCGCCGCCGTTGATGTCGGCCGACAGGAAGCCGTTGTAGCGCATGGCGCGTTCCGGCCCGAAGCTCGGCGTGACTTTCATCAGCGCCGACAGCGGCACCATCTCGCCGGTGGTCGAGCGCACCTTGAGCTGGCCGATGTCTTCGGCACGGGCGCGGTAAGGCGCGTCGGCCTGGACCCGCACGGAATAGGTGCGGCCGAACTTGTTGAAGTCGTTGGCGTACAGGCTGCCCAGGTAGATCTGCATGGTGTCGAACACATCGGTTATCGGCACACCCAATTGGCGCGCCTTGGTGCGGTCGATGTCGGCATAGAGCTGCGGCACGTTGACCTGGAAGCTGGAGAACAGCCCCGCCAGTTCAGGCGTCTGATAAGCCTTGGCCATGAAAGCCTTGGTGGCGGCGTCCAGCGCGGCATAGCCGAGCGAGCCGCG
Source organism: Polaromonas sp. P4_F4 (assembly GCF_056401355.1). Lineage (NCBI taxonomy): Bacteria > Pseudomonadati > Pseudomonadota > Betaproteobacteria > Burkholderiales > Comamonadaceae > Polaromonas > Polaromonas sp. P4_F4. The sequence continues at coordinate 81,726 of NZ_JBFUJO010000013.1, forward strand.
GTCTTCCAGCTGCAGCTTGAAGCCGCCGGTGGTGCCCAGGCCTTGCACAGGCGGCGGCGGGAACATGGCGATGAACGCTTCCTGGATGCCGCCGAATTTGCCGTTGAGCTGGCCGGCGATGGCGCCTGCGCTCAGGTCCGCACTCTTGCGCTCATCGAACGGCTTGAGCGAGAGAAACACGATGCCCGAGTTGGAACTGTTGGTGAAGCCGTTGATCGACAGGCCGGGGAAAGCAATCGCGTGTTCCACGCCGGGTTGTTTCATGGCGATGTCGCTGATCTTGCGGATCACGTCTTCGGTGCGGTCCAGCGTCGCGCCGTCGGGCAGCTGGGCAAAACCGATCAGGTACTGCTTGTCCTGCCCGGGCACAAAACCGCTGGGAACGGCCTTGAATAGGCCTGCCGTGGCCAGCACCAGCACCAGGTACACGCCCAGCATCACGGCCTTGCGCGAGATCGCACCCTTGACACCGCGGCTGTAGTTGTCAGAGCCGCGGCCAAAGGCCTTGTTGAAGGCGGCAAAGAAGCGGCCGAACACCTTGTCCATGCCGCGGGTCAGCGCGTCTTTCGGTGCGTCATGGCTCTTGAGCAGCAAGGCGGCCAGCGCTGGCGACAGCGTCAGCGAATTGATGGCAGAGATCACGGTGGAAATCGCAATCGTCAGCGCGAACTGTTTGTAGAACTGGCCCGACAGGCCGGTGATGAAAGCCAGCGGCACGAACACGGCGATCAGCACCAGGGCAATCGCGATGATGGGCCCGGACACTTCCCGCATGGCGCGGTAGGTGGCGTCACGCGGACTCAGGCCCGCCTCGATGTTGCGCTCCACGTTTTCGACCACCACGATGGCGTCGTCCACCACGATGCCGATGGCCAGCACCAGCCCGAACAGGCTGAGCGCATTGATGGAAAAGCCGAAGAGATGCATCACTGCAAAGGTGCCGATGACCGAGATGGGCACGGCCAGCAGCGGAATGATGGAAGCGCGCCAGGTCTGCAAAAAGATGATCACGACCAGCACCACCAGTGCCACCGCTTCGAGCAGGGTGTGCACCACGGCCGTGATGGAGGAGCGGACGAACTGCGTGGTGTCGTAAACGATCTCGTAGTCCACGCCTTCGGGCATGTTCTTTTTCAGGTCCTTCATCACGGCCTGCACGTCGTCGGAGATCTGGATGGCGTTGGAGCCCGGCGCGGCGAACACCGGCACGGCCACGGCCTGCTTGTTGTCGAGCAGCGAACGCAGCGCATAGTCGGAGGCGCCCAGCTCCAGGCGGGCAATGTCGCGCAGGCGCGTGACTGCGCCGCCTTTTTCGGCCTTTTCGGTTTTGACGATGATGTCGCCGAATTCTTCTTCACTTTGCAGGCGTCCCTGGGCATTGATGGACAGTTGCATATCCACGCCGGGCAATCCGGGCGACGCACCCACCACGCCGGCCGCAGCCTGGATGTTCTGCTCGCGGATGGCGCGCACCACGTCACCGGCGGACAAGCCGCGCTCGGCCACCTTTTGCGGGTCCAGCCAGACGCGCATCGAGTAGTCGCCCGAGCCGAACAGCTGCACCTGGCCCACGCCGTTGATGCGGGCCAACCGGTCCTTGACATTGAGCACCCCGTAGTTGCGCAGATAGGTCATGTCATAGCGGCCGCTGGGCGACAGCAGGTGCACCACCATCGTGAGGTCGGGTGAGCTCTTGATGGTGGTAATGCCGAGGCGGCGCACTTCTTCCGGTAGGCGCGGCTCGGCTTGCGAGACACGGTTTTGCACGAGCTGCTGCGCCTTGTCGGGGTCGGTGCCCAGCTTGAAGGTGACGTTGAGCGTCATCAGGCCGTCGGTGGTCGCCTGGCTGCTCATGTAGAGCATGCCGTCGACGCCGTTGATGGCTTCTTCGAGCGGCGTGGCCACGGTCTCGGCAATCACCTTGGGGTTGGCGCCAGGGTACTGGGCGCGCACGACCACGGTGGGCGGCACCACGTCGGGGTATTCGGCAATCGGCAGCGAGCGCAGCGCAATCAGGCCCGAGATGAGCATGAGCAGCGACAGCACGCCGGCAAAGATCGGCCGGTCAATGAAAAATTTAGAGAGATTCATACGATGTTCTTTTTTCAGTTTTCAGCGCCGCTCAGGACTTGGCAGCTACCTGCACCGGTTTGGCATTGAGCTCTGTCTTGGCCGACATCTCGACCGGTTGCGGCGCCACCAGCGCGCCCGGGCGGATGCGCTGCAGGCCATTGACGACGATGCGTTCGTTGGCCGCCAGGCCGCCCTTGACCACGCGCAGGCCATTGATGGAGGCGCCCAGTGTGACTTCGCGGTACACCGCCTTGTTGTCGGCGCCCACCACCAGCACGAATTTCTTGTTCTGGTCTGTGCCGACGGCGCGTTCGTTGATCAGCAAGGCCGTGCCTTTGGTGGCCTGGCCCATGCGGATGCGGGCAAACTGGCCGGGCATGAGCTGGCCATCCTTGTTGTCAAACACGGCGCGCGCACGCACGGTGCCGCTCTTCGCATCGACCTGGTTGTCGACCAATTGCAACTTGCCCTCAAACGGCGTGTCGGTGCTGGCGGCCGTGCCCATCTGCACCGGGATGCGGTCCAGGTTACGGCTACCTGCGGCGCCGGCGGCGGAACCCTGCACGTCTTTCAGTGCCTTGGCCACGACCTGCTCGTCGGCGTCAAAGCTGGCGTAGATGGGGCTCACGGACACCAGCGTGGTCAGCACGGGGGCGCCGGGGCCCGCTGCCACCAGGTTGCCCACGGTGACTTCGAGCTTGCCGACCCGCCCGGACACCGGCGCGCGCACCTGCGTGTAGCCCAGGCTCAGCTGCGCCGTCTGCAAGGCCGCCTGCGCGGCGCGCAGGTTGGCGTCGGCTTCGCCCTTGCCGTTGGTGCGCTCGTCAAATTCACGTTTGGAGATGGCCTGCTCGCTCCACAGGCGCTGCGAGCGTTCCTGCTCGCCCTTGGCTTGGGTGACCCGGGCCTGGGCGGCCGCGACCTGCGCATCGGCGCGTTCCACATCGGCGGCATAAGGGGCCGGGTCAATCGTCAACAGCAGGTCGCCCTTTTTGACCAGCGCACCTTCGCGAAAATGCACGGCCTGGATGGTGCCCGCCACGCGCGAACGGATGTCCACCCGCTCGACGGCCTCCAGACGGCCGGAGAACTCGTCCCAGGCGGCCACATCGCTCTGCACGACAGTCGCCACCGACACCGGGGTGGCGGGCGGCTCGGCCGCTGCCCCGGGCTGGGCGCGCGGGCTGGACACGCCGAAGACGGCGGCGGAAATGCCGGCCACGGCCAGCACGGCCAGGGCAATGGCCAGAAGTCGGCGCTTGTTGGCCGGTAGTTGAAACGATTGCATGGTGAACTCCCTCAAAAAAAACAATTGAAAAACGGATTCAGGAAACGGAAGACGAATGGGTGTGCCCGGCCTGCAGCGCAGTGGTGCTAGCGAAAAATTCGGTGAACAGCCGCTGCACCGCCGGCGCCCACGCCGCCTCGTGGCTGACAGGCTGGAGGTAGCTGCAAGGCCAGCCGGTCACCCCCGGCAGCACGCTGTGCTGCGCTACCAGCCCTGCGGCGCGCAGGCGCTCCGCATACTCCAGCGTCTCGTCGCGCAGCGGATCATCCTGGGCGGTCACCAGCAGCGTGGGCGGCAAGCCTGCCAGACGCAGGGCCGAACCCGGCGCGGCATAAGGGTGGCTGGCGTCCTCCAGACGGGGCAGGTAGTGGTGCCAGCCATCGGCCCAGACACACCCGACCGGGCCGGCCTCGGCATCGCGCAGGGAAGCCGTTGCCAGGCAAGGGTCCAGCATGGGCGACAGCAGGATTTGCCCGGCCAGCGCCGGCTCCTGCCGGTCGCGCGCCATGAGCGAGACGGCGGCCGCAATGTTGCCGCCAGCTTCCTCGCCTGCGACATACACGGGCGCGCCCTGCCCGGCCAGTTTGTGGCGGGCCTTCCAGGCCCACAGCAACGCGGCATAACCGGTTTCCACCGCCGCCGGAAAAGGATGGGTGGGCGCCAACGGATAGTCCAGCGACAAGACCACGGCGCCGGTATCGGCCAGCAGCCGCGCCACACAGGAGCCGCCGTCCAGCGAACCGCCGGCAAAGGCGCCGCCATGAAAGTGCACCACCAGCGGCGACACGGCGCCGACAGGGCGGCGGCCGTAAAAGCGCACATCCAGCGGCTTTTTCAGCGCAAGCTGGATCTGCTTGTCCACCCAGGCGGGCGGAGCTTTTTCGGTGCCGGAGCGGGCGGGCGGGTGGCTGGTCATCTTCTGGATCCGGCAAGCGGCCCCATGTTTGTTGCGATGCAACAGAAGATATGCTCAGCAGGCTACTTAATAAATAGCCGTTTTGCTTATACTTTATTTCACTAAAGCAACAATCGATGGAAAACCAGCCAAAAGCAGGCCCATCGCAAGCCCGTCATCATCGGGGTAAACCCTTTCCCCTACGTCTGAACAGGACTTCTCATGGACAAGTTTTCAGCCATGCAGGCTTTCGTCAGGGTCGTGGAAGCCGGCACCTTCACCAAGGCCGCCGATTCGATGGCCATGCCCAAGCCGACGATAACCCGCCTGATCCAGACCCTGGAAAAGGAACTGGACACCAAGCTGCTGAACCGTACCACCCGCAAGGTCACGGTGACGGCGGACGGCGCGGCCTACTACGAACGCGCCGGCCGCCTGCTCAGCGAGATGGAAGAACTCGAGGCGAGCATGTCGCGCGCCAAGGCCAGCCCGCGCGGGCGGCTCAAGGTGGATATTCCCGCCTCGCTGGGCATCGCTGTCATCATTCCGGCCTTGCCCGATTTTTATGCGCGCTATCCCGATATCCAGCTCGAACTGGGCGTGAGCGACCGGCCCGTAGACATCATTGCCGAGAACGTCGACTGCGTGGTACGCGGCGGCGAACTGATCGACCAGTCGCTGGTCGCGCGCCGCATCGGAGAGTTCTATCTGATTTCATGTGCCTCGCCCGCGTACCTCAAGCGCCATGGCACACCCCGGCATCCGGCCGAACTCGAGGACAGCCATCGCATGATCCGTTACGCCTCTCCACGCAACGGCAAGCTTTTTTCGTTCGAGTACTACAAGGACGGCGAAACCGTCGAAGTCGGCGGCAACTATCTGCTGTCGGTCAACGATTCGCGCGCCGGCGTGGTCGCCGCGCTGGCCGGACTGGGTGTGCTGCACACCGCGACTTTTCAGGTGCAGGACTACATCAGCACGGGCGCGCTCGAGCCGCTGTTCAATGGCTGGTGCACCGAATCGATCCCGCTGCATGTGGTCTACCCGCCCAACCGCCACCTGAGCAACAAGGTGCGTGTCTTCGTCGACTGGATCGCCGAGCTGTTTGCGAAACACGACCTGATACAGCGCAAGAGCACGCTGCCCGCCTGAGCCCATGCCCCCGGCCGCGGCCGGCTCGGGCCGGGCCCGCAGAAGCCCCGGATCGCAGGGATGACCGGACACCCGGCGCGGGCCTTCCTACACCCGGCGTCAACCCAAACCTACATCGGACACCCGGCATACCGGTTACTTTCAATCCATACTTTGGAGATACCGATGCCGAGACTCAATGATCCGTCCCAACTCTGTCCACCCGACAGCAATAGCCGAAAAGCCCTGGAGAAGCGCGCCAGAGAAGCCACGCAGCCCACCGTTCCCCAGGAAAAAGGACGGTGGCCTTTTCCCGTGAATCAGCCCGCAGGCAACGCGCCTGCCGCTGGCGCCGGCCCTGACGCGGACAAGCCCGAGCCGCCTGTTCAGCCGGGCAAACCCCAGGGGCAGCCGTAAGCACAAGGTCACGGGCGTTCAAACCATCGCTGGTCCATTCCGATGGCTGATGGTTAACGGCTGATGGCCGATGCGGGGTCGAACGACCTACGCATGAAAAAACCGCCCGCAGGCGGTTGAGGATTTCCCGGCTGCTGCGAACAGCAGCCAGCCGGGCAGCCAGCCGTTACCGCGTCAGCCGGCCCACGATGAAACCGATCGCGAGTGCGGCGGCCACGGCTTCAAAAGGCCGCTCCTGAACCCAGGATTTGGAATATTCCAGGGCGTGCGCCGGCGCTTCGGTCACGCGGCGTGTCTGGTCTGAAAACCGCTCGGCGACATAGCTTGCATTGCCAGCCAGTTTGTCGACAGACTGATGGGCTGCACTGGACACGCGGTCCACCGTGCTGCGTGCCGGGTCTGCCAGCTTGTCGATGGTGCTGTGCAGCGCCGCGCCCGCCGACTCCACCCCACGCTGGATGGGGTTGCCCGAGGTGTCACTTGGAGGGTCTGCTGTGGCGTTTTCCATGATGGTTTCCTTCAAAAGAACAAATCAAAAAAAGGGAGGATCGGGGGATCGACAGGCTGAGACCCCATCATAGAAAACGCCTCCACCAACGGGTGTGCGGAGCGGGAGGGCCTGCATGTAGGACAACAGAGACAAGAGAGCAAGAGAGGGGTTTTAGCGACGCCGGCCTCACGCCTGGGGCGAGGCCGCCTGCACCCCGCGCTGTCAGCCTGCACTGACAGCACAACGCTGATTTCACCTGACAAACAGCGCTGATGGGAACATGATCATGGCATCTTCAAGGAGATTGACCATGACCGCAAGACGCGCCCGCAAAGCCGGGGATGCTGGCCGGCCCCAAACAGGGCCGGCGTCGGAAGACGAACCGGAAGACGACGACGGCCTGGAATTGCCGGTGAACCCTGATGAGGGACAACCGCTGATTCCGGACGATGAGCGTGTGATCAATGTGCCGTCATGAGGGGCGGCGAGGGGCAGCGGCCGCGCCGCGATCCCGCCCGGTGATCAGTCCACCGTGCGCTTGAGGCGTATTTCTTCGAGCTTGACGCTGCCGAAGGCTACCGTCTTGAGCGACGGCATTTCACGCTTGAAGCCTGCCGCCTGCTCGTAAAAGCGCAGCGCGCGTTCGTTGCGCAGCAACACCCAGAGGGTGACCTGCGTGCAGCCTTCTTCCTTCAAGCCCTCGCGCGCGCCGTCCCACAGCGCCAGACCGGCGCCCTTGCCCCAATGGGCTGGTGCCACGTACATCGCCCAGATCTCGCCAGTGGTGGACTTGGTGCCTGCATCGCGTGAGCGGTCGAAACCCACAAAACCAACGACCTCGTCGCCATCGGTGGCCACCAGCAATTGAGGCTCGCTGTATTCAATCGCTTCGCGCCAGTAGGCCAGGCGCTTTTCCACCGTGGCCTTTTGCAGAAACTCCTCCGGCATCAGGTCCTGGTAGGCGACTTGCCAGGTGGCGACATGAATTTCGGCAATGGCTTTGGCATCGCGGGCGGTGGCAGGACGAACGGAGTAGCTGGACATGAAAAATAAAATCGCTTGTGAATCGGTCGGGAAAACTTCGGGAGGAGCAGGATTGTCGCCCAAATCATGCCCCTCCCCCACAGGGCCATTGCCTTCTGGGGTAAATTCCGTGTTCGCTTTTGGCCTTTTCTGCACCAGCCGGCCACCCCGCACATCTCCCACTTCCCACTTCCCACTTCCCACTTCCCACTTCCCACTTCCTATCTCCTCCCCGTACCCGATAGCTTCCACCCATGCCTGCCAGCGACCCGATAGCACCTGCTCCCCCTTTGACTGGTCTCACAGCGACGGCCGGCGCTGTGTTCACGGCACGCATTGGCCCGGCAGGCCCCAGCTTTGAGGCGCCCGCTTCGCTCTCCTTGCTGCAGGCCGCCCAGATCGCGGGGCTCGAAATGGCCAGTTCCTGCCGCAACGGCACTTGCCGCAGCTGCATTTGCGAGCTGACCAGCGGCGAAGTGGTGTACCGCATTGACTGGCCGGGACTGAGCGCCGAGGAAAAGCAGGCGGGCTATATCCTGCCCTGCGTGGCGTATCCGCTGTCGGATGTGGTGATCGCGCCGGCGGACTGAGGGCTGCGGCCCGCAGCGGCCCGCAGCGGCCCCAAGGGTAGGCCCGCGGGTGACGAGGGCTGTAAATCAGCATTTGATGGAAAAAAACCCGGCAGGCATGTAGCGTGCTGTCAAACAACTGTGCCAGCATGTCCGGATGGAAATCCTGCCACCGACCGCCGCCACGGAGAGTCCCCGCAGCCTTCACAGCCCCTACAGCCTGACGCCGGCGCGCGACGTGGCCGCGAGCTTTGCGGAGCTGGAGGAGCTCAAGGCGATTTTGCTCGCGGGCAGCGCCCACTTTGAGGTGGCCGTCGTGGCTGAGACGCACACGGCCGGGCCGTCCTTTCCGCTCTACACCGCCAGCATAGGTTCGCGCGACCCGCTGGCGCCGGCCGTCGGTTTTTTCGGCGGCATCCATGGGCTGGAACGCATCGGCACGCAACTCATCCTGCACTACATGCGCGCGCTGCTGTTCAGGCTGGAGTGGGACGAACTGCTGCACCAGCAGCTGCAAAAAGTCCGGCTGGTGTTCATGCCCCTCGTCAATCCTGGCGGCATGTGGGCGCAAAAGCGCGCCAACCCGCGTGGCGTGGACCTGATGCGCAATGCGCCGCAAAGAGCCGAGGGCCAAGTGCCCTTTCTCGCGGGCGGGCAAACCTTGAGCCCACGGTTGCCCTGGTACTGCGGCCGGCCGGGCGCGCCCATGGAAGTGGAAAGTGCAGCGCTGCTGCAGGTCGTGCACGACGAACTGGCCTGCCGCCCCTTCAGCCTCGCGCTGGACTGCCACTCCGGCTACGGCTTTGACGACAGCCTCTGGTTTCCCTATGCCAAAACACGGCGGCTGATGATGCACCTGCCAGAGATGTTTGCCCTCAAGACCATGCTGGAGCAGTCACACCCGCACCACGCCTACAGCTTTGAGCCGCAAAGCAACCAGTACCTGCTGCATGGCGACCTGTGGGATTACGCGTATGACCACGCGCCGCCCGACCATGTGTTTTTGCCCATGACGCTGGAGCTGGGTTCATGGCTCTGGATACGCAAGAATCCGCGCCAGCTGTTTTCACGGCACGGCATCTTCAACCCGATCAAGGCGCACCGCATCAAGCGCGTGCTGCGCCGCCATGCCGACCTGCTGGATTTCCTCACGCGGGCCGCTTTTGCCGCGCCGCGCTGGCTGCCGCCGGCCGATCACCGCGCCCAGCTCCAGCAACTGGCCATCGCCCACTGGCGGCCGAGGCGGGCCTTGTGACCTGGGTGCTGTTGAGGGGCCTGACGCGTGAGGCGCGGCACTGGGGCCCGCTGCCGCGGCAGCTTGCCCGGCTTGCGCCAGCCGCTGACGCCGCGCCGCTTGGCAGCGCGCAGGTCGTGGCGACGGATTTACCCGGCAATGGCGAGTTTTGCCAGGAAGCGTCACCCCTGTCGGTGCGCGGCATGGTGGACTTTGCGCGCCGGCAGTTGCGCGCCCAAGGGCATTCGCCGCCCTACCACCTGCTGGCGATGTCGCTGGGCGGCATGGTGGCCACTGACTGGGCGCTGCGCTATCCCTCGGAGGTGACCCGGCTGGTGCTGATCAACACCAGCATGCGACCCTACAGCCATGCCGCAGAGCGCCTGCGTCCCGCCAGCTGGCTGCCACTAGCCCTGCTGGCCGCGCGCTGGCGCGATGCCGGCTACTCGGAGCGTGCCATCCATCAGCTCACCTGCGAGCGCACCACCCGGCGCGACGAGGAGGTGGCAGCCTGGACAACCATTCGCAACAGTGCGCCGGTGAGCGCGGCCAATGCGTGGCGCCAGCTCTGGGCCGCCGCCCGCTTTGCCACGGCAGCCTCGGCCCCGCCCTGCCCCACGCTGGTGTTGTCGTCGGCTACGGACCGGCTGGTCCACCCGCGCTGTTCGGCCCGGTTGGCCAACGCCTGGCAGGCGGTCCACCACATCCATCCCTGGGCCGGCCACGACCTGCCGCATGACGATGCCGACTGGGTCTGCGGGCGCATTGCGGACTGGCTTGCGGACGGGCCCGGCAGCATCCCTCCCGCTGCTGGCCATTGACAGCCTGCGGTCATGCCGCTGCCGCATACGGACTTTGCCGCCCCGCCAGTGCGCCCAGCATCTGCATGGCCGCTTCAAACCGCGCGTCCCACGGATGGCCATAGTTCAACCTCAGGCAGTGCCGGAATTGACGCCGCGCTGAAAAAATCGGCCCGGGCGCCACGCTGATGCCGTGCGCCAGCGCCGCCTCATGCAGGGCCAGTGCGTCAAAGCCTTCGGCAAATTCCACCCACACAAAATAACCTCCTGCAGGACGCGAAACACGCACCCCCTCGGGAAAATGACGCGCCACGGCGGCCAGCAGGCTGGACAGCTGCGACTCCATGGCATGGCGCAAGCGGCGCAGGTGCTGGTCATAGCCGCCATGCTGCAGGTAGTCGGCAATGGCCAGTTGCGCGGGCAGGCTGGCCGACAGGGTGGTCATGAGCTTGAGCCGTTCCACCTGCTGGCCAAAGCGCCCGGGCGAAACCCAGCCTACCCGGTAACCGGGCGCCAGCGTTTTGCTGAAGGAGCTGCAATGCATCACCAGGCCCTTGCGGTCGAAGGCCTTGGCCGGCAGGGGGCAGCGGTTGCCAAAGTAAAGCTCGCCGTACACGTCGTCTTCAATCAGCGGAATGTCATGGCTGGCCAGCAGCGCGACCAGGGCCTGCTTTTTTTCCTCCGACAGGCTGGCGCCCATGGGGTTCTGGAAGGACGTCATGAACCAGCAGGCCTTGACCGGATGGTGCTTGAGCGCTTCGGCCAGCGCGCCGAGGTCCAGGCCGCCCTGCGGATGCACCGGGATTTCCAGTGCCTTCATCCTGAGCCGCTCCAGCGCCTGCAGGCCCGCATAAAACCCCGGCGACTCGATCGCCACCAGATCGCCCGGCCGGGCCACGGCGGTGAGGCACAGGTTGAGCCCTTCCAGCGCCCCGCTCGTCACGATCACCTCCTCGGCAGCCTGCCGCATGCCCAGCGCCAGGTAGCGCAGCGCTATCTGTTCGCGCAGCACCGGGTCGCCCTGCGGCAGGTGGGCGACCGCATCCTGCCCATGGATGTGACGTGCCGTGCGGGCCAGCGACTTGCCCAAGCGCTGCAGCGGAAAGAGGGTGGACGCGGCAAACGCCGAGCCCAGCGGCACGATGTCCGGGTCCTGCGCGGCACCCAGCACGGAAAATACCAACTCGCTGACGTCCAGCCGGGGCGCGACCCGGGCCAATGCCTTGCCAGCATGGCGGGTGGCCCGACCCCGCGCGGGCGCCGCCAGCTGCTGCATGGCCAGGGCCGTCACGTAATAGCCCGAGCGTGGACGGGCGCGCACCAGGCCTTTTTCCTCCAGCCGGTAATAGGCCTTGAAGGCGGTGGAAGCACTGAGGCCGTGCCGGGCCGTCAGCGTGCGAATGGACGGCAAACGGGTGCCCGGGGCGAGGCGGCCATTGCGGATGTCGCTTGCCAGCAGTTCGACCAGTTGTTCGTAGCGCTTCATCAAATCCTGTCCTTGTCCTTGTGGGCGATGAACGTCTATCGGCTGTCTCCAGGTTCTCCCGGCAAGCCCGCGCCATCTACCCCATCCAATCCATCTGATACTCAAATTTTCACGGATTTTTGATCTGATATGGTTTTTTCAATCGCAACTGATGCTTACGTTGCGGCCCCATGTGAGGCATGATTGCGCCATGGCAAAAACGCTCTCCTTTGCACGCACGCGGGTGGCGCACGGCTTCATGGCGTGCATGGTCTGGATCGCCGCCGGCCCCACCCTGGCCGCCGCGCCATTTGAAGACACCATCGCCCAGCGCACCCTGGCCTGCACCGCCTGCCATGGCCCGCAAGGCCGTGCCGCACCCGACGGCTACTACCCGCGCCTGGCCGGGAAACCCGCCGGCTACCTCTACAACCAGTTGCTCAATTTCCGCGACGGGCGGCGCCACTATGGCCTGATGACGCAACTGCTGGACCCGCTGAGCGACGCCTACCTGATGGAGGTCGCGCAGTACTTTTCAACGCTCGACGTGCCCTACCCCGCGCCGCTGCCCACCAAGGCCTCCGTCGAGGTCTTGCGCCAGGGCGAGCGCCTGGTGATGCAGGGCGACGCAGCGCGGCAAGTGCCGGCCTGCGTGCAGTGCCACGGCCAGGCCATGACCGGCGTGGCGCCCAACGTTCCGGGCCTGCTCGGCCTGCCGCGCGACTACCTCAATGCCCAACTGGGCGCCTGGAAAGCCGGCCAGCGCCGTGCCCACGCGCCTGACTGCATGAAGGACGTGGTGGCACGCCTGTCCCTGGAAGACATCAACGCGGCCTCGAGCTGGCTGGCCGCGCAGCCGCTGCCCGCCAGCAGCAAACCGGCAAGCGCCTTGCCCGCCCTGGCGCCGGGTGCCAGGGCCATCGACTGCGGAAGCGCGCCGCAAGCGCTGTCCGTCAATACGGCGCCACCGAAGGCCGTGAAATGAAAAAAATAATCAAGCCCGTGCTCGCGGTGAGCCTGCTGGTCGCCGGTCTTGCCGCGCTGGTCTGGACCCTGAATGTGCGTGACGAGGTGGACGTGAAGGCGCCCATGGCGACTGCCGGAGCCAGCGACAGCCTGATCGCCCGTGGCGCCTACCTGGCGCGTGCCGGCAACTGCATGACCTGCCACACGGCGCGCGGCGGCCAGAACTATGCGGGCGGGCTCGGCATCGCCACACCCTTTGGCACCGTGTTCACCTCCAACCTCACGCCCGACGACAAGACCGGCATCGGTACCTGGTCGTCCGCGCACTTCTGGCGCGCCATGCACAACGGGCGTTCCAAAAACGGCCGCCTGCTGTACCCGGCATTTCCCTACCCCAGCTACACGCAGGTCACGCGCGAGGATTCGGACGCGATCTTTGCCTACCTGAACAGCCTGCCCCCCGTGGCGCAGGCCAACCGCCCCCACGAGCTGCGTTTTCCCTACCAGTCGCAAGCGGCACTGGCGGTATGGCGGGCACTGTATTTCAAGCCCGGCGTCTACGAGCCCGACACCCGCCGCAGCGCCGGATGGAACCGCGGCGCCTACCTGGTGAAAGGCCTGGGCCACTGCAGCGCCTGCCACACCGCACGCAACGTGATGGGGGCCAGCGACGAGGGCGTTGACCTCGCGGGCGGCCTGATCCCGATGCAGAACTGGTATGCCCCCTCGCTCACGTCATCCGCTGAAGCCGGAGTGGGCGAATGGGACCGCGAGCACATCGTGAGCCTGCTCAAAAACGGCGTCTCGCCGCGCGCCTCGGCCACCGGGCCGATGGCCGAAGTCGTGCTGCGCAGCACACAGTACCTGAACGACGACGACCTGGGCGCCATGGCGCTGTTTCTCAAGGATCTTGCGGCAGCCCCGTCGGCGAATGGAACAGCGCCTGCTTCCCGCACTCCAGCCATTCCTGGAGCGCGGGGCGCCAAACTGTACGAGCTGCATTGCGCCCAGTGCCACGGCGCCAAGGGCCAGGGCGTGCCCCATGCCTACCCGGCGCTGGCGGGCAACCGCGCAGTGACCATGCCCTCTGGCGTCAACCTGGTGCAGATCGTGCTCAATGGCGGATACGCACCCGCCACCGCCGGCAATCCGCGCCCTTACGGCATGCCTCCGTTTGTGCTGGTTCTGGGCGACAGTGAAATCGCGGCGGTACTCACGTATATCCGCGGCTCATGGGGCAACCAGGCCAGCGAAATCACGCCGATCGAAGTGAACCGCATGCGCGCCAACCAGGGGCGGTGAAGACGCATCCGGTAGATGCCGGATGCCGGGCACTACGTCCTCAGGAAGTCATCCGGTCGCGGTGAGCCAGCGCGGGAAACCACTTCAGCCACAACGCGGCCACCAGCAAGGTCCCGATGCCGCCGGCCACCACCGAGCCCACGGGGCCGAGCAGCGCGGCCGTTGCGCCTGACTCAAACTCGCCGAGCTGGTTGGACGCGCCAATAAACACCGAGTTGATCGCACTGACCCGGCCGCGCATGGCGTCGGGTGTTTCGATCTGCATCAGCGTCTGCCGCACCACCACGCTCACCATGTCCGCGCCGCCCGAGAGAGCCAGCACTCCCAGCGACAGTGCAAAGCTGGTGGACAGGCCAAACACCACCATGCACACCCCGTAAAGCGCCACCGCCGCGAGCATCGTATGCCCGACGCGCCGCACCAGCGGCCAGCGCGCGAGCACCACCGAAGTCAGCAAGGCGCCCACCGCCGGTGCAGCACGCAGCAAGCCCAGGCCCCAGGGCCCCACGTGCAGGATGTCTTTGGCAAACATGGGCAGCAGCGCCACAGCGCCGCCCAGCAGCACGGCAAACAGGTCCAGCGACACCGCGCCGAGCAAGGCCTTGCGTTGCCACACAAACTCCGCACCGGCCAGCAGCGTGCGCAGCGAGACAGGCTCGCGCGGCGGCGGGACATGGTCGTAGCGAAGGACCGCGATCAGCACGCAGCCCGTGGCGAAAAGGACAGCGCAGGCGGTATACACCGCCGTGGCGCCAGCCACGAAGATCACGCCCCCCAGCGCCGGCCCGCCCATCACGGCGGCCTGCATGCCGGCCGAACTGAAGGCCATGGCGCGCGGCAGCATGGCAGGCGGCACCAGCATGGGGGTGAGGGCCTGCTGCGCCGGCATCTGGAAGGCCCTGGCCACACCCAGCACCACTGACACCCCCAGCAGCAATTCACGCGACACCCAGCTCGACGACGTGCCCGGGTGCGCCCAGCCCTGTGTGGCAGCAACCAGCAACAGCGCCATAGCGGCCTGGGCGACCAGGCAGGCGGCGATGATGCGGCCGCGGTGCGCGCGGTCGGCCACATGGCCGGCGATCAGCGTGAACAGCAGCGCCGGCACAAACTGGTACAGGCCGACCAGACCCAGATCCCAGGCGCTGCCGGTCAGCTCATACATTTGCCAGCCCACCGCCACCATCAGCATCTGGTTGCCCGTGGTGGCAAACAGCCGCGCAAACCACATGCGCATGAAGGCTCGCTGGTCAAAGAGATCGGAGGCGGTGTAAACGGGGAGGCTGTGTAGGGACATAGGGCCCGGCGATTGTCGCCAATTCGGGTTGACCAATTACTATACGAACGTATAATAATCGCATGGTGCGCCCCTCCCAGTACATCGACCAGCTGCTGCTTGACGCCGGCCTGGAGCTGTTGCCCGTCACCGGCTGCGCCGGTTTGTCGGTGCGGCGGCTGACGCAGCATGCGGGCGTCAACCTCGGGATGTTCCACTACCACTTCAAGACCAAAGAGAACTTCATCAAGGCGGTGCTGGAGCGCACCTACGAAGAGATGTTTTCGGCGCTGACGCTGCGCGTCAATCCCGCGCACCCACCCATGCAAAACCTGCGCGACGCGCTGGGCGTGCTGGGCAGTTTTGGCATAAAAAACGGCCGCCTGCTGGTGCGCATCATGGGCGACGCCATGAATGGCGAGCCGCTGGCCGCCGACTTCCTCAAGGCCAACCTGCCACGCCATGTCGAAGTGATTGCCTCGCTGGTCCAGGAGGCCCAGTGGGAAGGCAGCATGGTCAAGGCCCCGGTGCCCCAGGTCATCGCCTTCATGGCTGGCGCCGTCGCGGCCCCCGTGCTGGCTGCCACGGCCCTGCAGCAAAACCCGGGCGCGCAGGCCGTGGCCCAGATGGTGCTCTCGGAGGAGGCATTGGCCCAACGCATCGAGTTTGCCCTGCGCGGGCTGACGCCGACTTCCGGGGACACAAGAGACATGAGGGGCACACGATGAAGACACTGCGGTACTGCACCTGCGCCCTGCTGGCCGCCTGCCTGCTGGCGGCATGCGACAGCAAGCAGACGGACACCTTCCCCGGCTATGCCGAGGCCGAATATGTCCGGCTGGCGGCACCCATCAGCGGCACCCTGGCCCGGCTGCACCTCAAACGCGGCGATGCGGCGCCCGCATCGGCGGCCGCCTTCGTGCTGGAGCAGGAAAGTGAACGGGCCGCGCGCGAGGAGGCCGCTTTCCGGGTGGCGCGCGCGCAGGACAACCTGGCCAATCTGCGCCAGGGCAAGCGCCCCGATGAACTGGCAGCCATCCGCGCGCAACTGGCGCAAGGCGAGGCCGCGCTGGCCTTGTCATCCGCCGAACTGGCACGCAGCAACCGCCTGGTGGCGCAGCAGTTCCTCTCGCCAGCCAGCCTGGACCAGGCCCGCGCCGCGGTGGCGCGCGACCAGGGCCGCGTCAATGAACTGAACGCGCAACTGCGCCAGGCCATGCAGGGTGCGCGCAGCCCCGAGATCAGTGCCGCCGAACAGGAGGTCAAGGCCGCCCAGGCGCAACTGCAGCAGGCGGGCTGGCGGGTCGACCAGAAAACCCAGCGCACCCCGGTGGCGGGCGAGGTGGTCGACGTGCTGTACCGCGAAGGCGAATGGGTGCCCGCTGGCGCGGCCGTGCTGACCCTGCTGCCGCCGGCCAATATCAAGGCGCGCTTTTTCCTGCCGCAAAACCAGCTCGGCGCCATCGCCATCGGTCAGGCGGTGCAGCTGCAGTGCGACGGCTGCGGCGCCACGATGGCGGCAAAAATCACTTTCATCGCGCGCGAGGCCGAGTACACCTCACCCCTCATCTACAGCAAGGAAAACCGCGCCAAGCTCGTCTTCATGGTCGAGGCGCAACCCGGCCTGCCCGACGCGCAACGCCTGCACCCGGGCCAGCCGCTGGAGGTACGCCTGGCGGGTAAAGCCGCGGGGCGGGCGCCATGAGCCGCGCGGAGGTTACCCCATGAGCGCCGAGGTCGATCCGCCCCCGCTGATTGACGTACGGGGCCTGACGAAACGCTACGGCAACCGGGTGGTGGTCGACAACTTCGACATGCGCGTTCCCAAAGGCCGCATCTACGGCTTCCTCGGCCCCAACGGCAGCGGCAAGACCACCACCATCCGCATGCTGTGCGGCCTGCTCACCCCCGATGCGGGCGAAGGCACCTGCATGGGCTACAACATCCGCACCCAGGCCGCGCTGATCAAGCGCGAGGTGGGCTACATGACGCAGCGCTTCGGCCTGTATGAAGACCTGACGATCGCGGAAAACCTTGACTTCATTGCGAGCGTCTACGCCGTGCAGGACCGCCCCCGCAGGGTGCGCGAAACACTGGAGCGACTGGGCCTGTCCACGCGCAGCGACCAGCTGGCCGGCGCGCTGTCGGGCGGCTGGAAGCAGCGGCTGGCGCTGGCGGCCTGCCTGATCCACGACCCCCGGCTGCTGCTGCTGGACGAGCCCACCGCGGGGGTGGATCCGGCCGCACGCCGCGACTTCTGGGACCAGATCCACGACCTGACCGCCGCCGGGCTGACCGTGCTGGTCTCCACCCACTACATGGATGAAGCCGAGCGCTGCCATGAGCTGGCCTATATCGCCTACGGCAAGCTGCTCACGCGCGGCACCGTGGCCGAGGTGATCGCCGGCGCCGGGCTCGTGACCTGGGCCGTCTCGGGCGCCAACCTGATTGATGTGGCACATCGCCTGCGCGAAGCCAAGGACATTCGCACGGTAGCGCCCTTCGGCTCCACGCTGCATATCAGCGCCTCCAGCACGCAGGCTATCGAAGATGCGCTGGCCGCGCTGCCCTTTGAAGGGCTGGCGGCCGAGGCTATCGAGCCCAGCCTGGAAGACGTGTTCATTGCGCTCATGCAGGACGCAAAAGACAATTTTGCAGAAGAAAAGACCGGCAAAAAAACAGGAGCAGTGGCATGAGCTGGTCCCGCTTTCTCGCCATCCTGATCAAGGAATTTCGCCAGGTTCGCCGCGACCGCCTGACCTTCGGCATGATGGTGGGCGTGCCCATCATCCAGTTGCTGCTGTTCGGCTTCGCCATCAACAGCGACCCCAAACATTTGCCCGCCGCCATAGTGGTGGCCGACCAGAGCGAGTTCTCACGCAGCTTTGTGGCGGGCCTGGAGAACTCGGAATACTTCCGCATCACCCACCGGCTGGCCAGCGAGGCGCAAGGCGATGCCTTGCTGGCCACCGGCGAGGTGCAGTTCGTCCTCGTGGTGCCGCCGGACTTCTCGCGCAAGCTGCTGCGCGGCGAACGTCCGGCCATGCTGCTCGCCGCCGATGCGACCGATCCGTCCGCCACGGGCAACGCCATTGCGGCGCTCAACGGCATCGGCCAGCGCGCCATTGGCCGCGAGCTGTACGGTCCGCTGGCTTCGCTGCGCCCGGCCGAGGCGCCGTTCGAAATACGCGTGCAGCGCCGCTACAACCCGGAGGGCCTGACCAGTTACAACGTGGTGCCCGGCCTGATCGGCGTGATCCTGACCATGACCATGGTGATGATGACCTCGCTGGCGATGACGCGCGAGCGTGAGCGCGGCACGATGGAAAACCTGCTGGCAACGCCCGCACGCCCGCTGGAGGTCATGCTCGGCAAGATCGTGCCCTACATCCTGATCGGCTACGTGCAGGTGACGGTGATCCTGGTGGCCGCGCGGCTGCTTTTCGACGTGCCCATGGTCGGCAGCCTGGCGCTGCTCTCGGTTGTGCTGGTGCTGTTCATCGCGGCCAACCTGGCCGTGGGATTCACGTTTTCCACCATCGCACGCAACCAGCTGCAGGCCATGCAGCTCACGTTTTTCTTTTTCCTGCCGTCCATGCTGCTGACCGGCTTCATGTTTCCGTTTCGCGGCATGCCGGCCTGGGCACAAGCCATCGGCGAGCTCCTGCCGCTCACGCACTTCCTGCGCATCGTGCGCGGCATCATGCTCAAGGGAAACGGCATCGTGGAAGTATCGGCGCAGTTGTGGCCCATCGCGCTTTTCATGCTGGTGGCCGGGCTCGTGGCCCTCAAGCGCTACCGGCAGACCGTGGACTGAGCGCGGGCTGCGCGCAGGTTGAAGCCAGCCAGTTAATATGGCGTCATACATAACAAGGTCAACGAACAAGGTCAACAGACCCTGGGCCGAGGAGGAAATTTTATGCAACGCATCGTCATCGTCGGCGGGGGCGCGGGAGGGCTGGCCCTGGCTACCCAACTGGGCAAACGCCTGGGCAAAAAAGGGCTGGCCGAAATCACCCTGGTGGATGCGGCGCGCACCCATGTCTGGAAGCCGCTGCTGCACCAGCTGGCAGCTGGCAGCTTTGACACGCATGCCGAAGAAATCGAATACCTGGCGCAGGCCCGCTGGAACCACTTCAAGTTCCGGCTCGGCAGCCTGGTCGGGATTGACCGCCAGAACAAAACCCTGCAGCTGGCCGCCAGCCATGACGCATCGGGCCGCGAGATCACGCCAGCCCAGCAACTGGGCTACGACACGCTGGTGATTGCCGTGGGCAGCCAGACCAACGACTTCGGCACACTCGGCGCTGCCGAGCACACCATCAAGCTGGACAGCCCGAAAGCGGCCCAGCACTTCAATGACCGCCTGATCAACGCCTTCATCCGCGCGCAAACCGTGCCGCGCACGGCCGGCAGCGGGCGCCTGACGGTGGCGATTGTGGGCGGCGGCGCCACCGGCGTGGAGCTGGCGGCCGAGCTGCACGCCGCAGCGCGCGTGCTGGCCAACTACGGCTTTGACCATATTCATCCCGAAAAGGATTTGCAGATTGTGCTGGTGGAGGCTGCACCGCGCCTGTTGGCGCAGTTGCCGGAACGCCTGAGCGAATCGGCCCTGCGCGAGCTGCGCAAGCTGGCAATTGAAGTGCACACCAATGAGAAAGTGGTTGAGGTCACCGCGGACGGCCTGAAGATGGCCAGCGGCAAGGTGGTGCCGTCCAGCATCACCGTGTGGGCGGCCGGCGTGAAGGCCGCCGATTTTTTAAAGACCATCGGCGCGGGGCCCGACGGCACGGAGCCGCTGGAAACCAGCAGGCTCAACCAGCTGATGGTCAACGGCAATCTGCAGACCACGCGCGACCCGAGCATTTATGCCTTTGGCGATTGCGCCGCCTGCCAGCAGCCCGATGGCACCTGGGTGCCGCCGCGCGCACAGGCCGCCTACCAGCAGGCCATGTACCTGACCCGGGCGCTGCCGCTGCTGGGCGCGGGCAAGACAGTGGCGCCTTTTGTCTTCAAGGACCAGGGCTCGCTGGTGTCGCTGGCCGAATATTCGTCGGTGGGCAGCCTGATGGGCAGCCTCTCCCATGGCAGCTTTTTCGTCGAGGGCCAGCTGGCCAAACTGATGTACTGGGCGCTGCACAAACAGCACCAGCTGGCACTCGGGGGCCTGAAGAAAACCATGCTGATCACACTGTCTGAAATGATTGACCGGACGCACCGGCCACGCATAAAGTTGCATTGATAATCAGGACTCAATCTAACCGGAGAATGCCATGGCAAAAGGTCAACAGAACAGCAACAAGATGGTCAAGAAGCCCAAGAAGGACTCGTCACCACCCAAACCGGTGTCACCCGATGCGGTTCGCCCGACCATCGTGACCCAGGTACCGCTGCGGGGCAAGCTGAAAAAGTAGGCCAACCATGGCTGCGCCCTCCTCCGCTGCGCCTCCGGCCGTTCCACCGCAGCCGGGCAACCCGCTGCATGGCGTCACACTGGAAGCCATCGTCACCGCGCTGGCCGATCACTACGGCTGGGAAAACCTCGGGCAGCGCATCAATATCCGCTGCTTCACCAGCGAACCCAGCGTAGCATCGAGCCTGAAGTTTTTGCGCAAGACACCTTGGGCGCGCGAGAAGGTCGAAAGTCTTTACCTCTTCATGCTGCGCGAAAACCGGCGTGCCAGCCCGCCCGTGCACAACTTTCCGCCCCCGCGGACCTGACACACACTGCACCCAAACGCCAAACGCGGGAGAGCCGGCATTCCTCAGTCCGCCGCACCGCGACATGCCCCTCTTGATGCCGATCACCGACTCCCTGTCTGCACCACTGGAAATCGTCCACACCGACGATCTTTTTCTGGTGCTCCGCAAACCCAGCGGCCTGCTCGCGGTGCCGGGGCGCGGCGAAGACAAACAGGACTGCCTGAGCACGCGCGTGCAGCAGCAGCATCCCGAGGCCTTGGTGGTGCACCGGCTGGACATGGGCACCTCCGGCCTGGTGGTCATGGCGCGCAGCCGCGAAGCGCAGCGCGCCCTCAGCAAGGCCTTTGCTGAACGCGCCGTGCACAAACGCTATGTGGCGGAGGTCGACGGCCTGGTCACAGCGCCCGCTGATTCCCCCGACGGCTGGGGCCGGATCGATTTACCCATCATCGTGGACTGGGTCCGGCGGCCCTTGCGGGTGATCGACACCGAACGCGGAAAACCCAGTGTGACGCGCTGGCAGATCCGGCATCATGATCGGCAGCGCAATACCACCCGCCTGGATCTTGAGCCTGTGACGGGCCGCTCGCACCAGCTGCGCGTCCATCTGCAGGCAATGGGCCATCCCATCGTTGGCGACATGCTCTACGCACCTCCGGCCGTGGCGGCAGGTGCCAGCCGGCTGTTATTGCACGCCTGCCTGCTTGCCTTTGCCCATCCGCTGGGCGGACAATGGATGCAATTCGAAAGCCCGCCGCCGTTCTGAGCCTCCTGCGTGCCTTTTTTCCAGGTCGCCTGCTCTGGCGGCGTCAGCGGGATGGGCTCGGGCGGGTTCGCGATCTCCGGATTTCGAAATAGGAGAATTGCCATGCCTCTAAAGCCAAAGCCTCCTGACCGGCCGGCCCCACCGGGCTGGAACCGCCGCGCCGTTGCGCTGGCGCTGGTTGCCTCGCCTGTGGTCTGGACGGGCGCCCGCGCCCAGCCGGCCCGGCCGCGGCGCGCAACCCCCAGCCAGACCGAAGGCCCGTTTTACCCGCTCACCCTGCCGCAGGATGCAGACTTCGACCTGCTGCGCAACGGCGCGCTGAATTACACGCAAGGCCAGGCAAGCTGGCTCGAAGGCTCGGTCACCGACCTGAGCGGCAAGCCCCTGCGCGGCGCCCAGGTTGAAATCTGGCAATGCGACCACGCCGGCCACTACGATCACCCCGGCGACGGCGGTCATATCGACAAGGCGTTTCAGGGCTTTGGCCGGGTGACGGTCAATGCGCAGGGCGAGTACCGCTTTCGCACCATTCGGCCGGTGGCTTATGGCAGCCGCGCACCGCATATTCATGTGAAGGTCAAGCTCGGCGGCCGCGAGTTGCTGACGACGCAACTCTATGTGGCCGGTGAGCCGCTGAACCAGCGTGATTTTTTATGGCGAAACCTGCGGGACGATGATGCCCGAGCGGCGCTCACCATACCGTTCACCCCCGTTCCGGACGGGCTGCGGGCGCAGTTCCCGCTGGTGGTGGAGGTCTGAGGCATCCGGCAGCCCGCTGACACAGCCCCCGCATGAAGGGCACCGGGAACTTTCGCCGCGGCGGTCTCGATGCACTACTCGCGTACCACCAGCACCGGCAAATGGGCATGGGACAGCACTTGGGCCGTGACACTGCCCAGCACCAATTTTTCCAGCCCACGCCGGCCGTGGGAACTCATGACGATGAGATCTGCACCCACCGATTCCGCTGTTTGAAGGATGCCGCGGTAAATCGCGTGGCCCTCGACGATGGACGCTGTCACGGTGATGCCATGGTCCAGGAAGGCCTGCTTGGCGGCACTGATCGCTTCATTGGCCTCGGAGGTGGCTGCACTGAGGTATTCGGCCTGCCCATAGGAGAAATCATTTCCCACTCCGGTAAAGGCATAAGGATCGATGACGTATATGACCGTCACTGCGCTCTTGAACGCCTCGGCAATCGCAATCGCCTTCCCGGTAGCCTGACGAGCGGTAGACGAACCGTCTACGGGCACCAAGATATGCTTGAACATGACGGAATCTCCTTGAGAGCCATGGGAAGATTCTGAGGCACGAACCGTAGTCCGGTCAATGCCTGTGCCGACCGGCCTGAATAGGGATGTTGTCCTGTGTTACTTACAGATCATTACCAGCGATCATTACAACCCTCATCACTGCAGGTGATTGCGCCGGCAACCACCGTCAGACCTGATGCCGAAAAGCCGATGCCGCAGCGAAAAGTGAATGCGAAAAGCAGGGTTCCCGGACTTTCCTATTCGGCCTTGACTATTCGGCCTTGATATTGGCAGACCTGGCCAGCTGCGCATAGCGTGCGAGATCGGCCTTGATCAGCCTGGCCAGGTCAGCCCCATTGCCCGCATAGGGCTCCACGCCTGCGGCCGAGAGATTCTCGCGAATGGCAGGCTCCGCCAACACGCTCTGAACATCCGCGCGAATGCGGGCCACCACTTCCGGCGGTATTTTGGCCGGTCCCATCAGGGCATACCAGATGGAAAAATCCAGCGGCTTGAGGCCTTGCTCTTCAAAGGAAGGGATTTGGGGCATCAGCGGGTATCGCGCCGCAGTCGACACGCCGATGCCATGGAGTTTGCCGCTCTTGATGTGCGGCGCCACCAGGTTGGCACTGAGGATGGCCAGCGGCACCTGGCCGCCCACCACATCGGTGAGCCCCGGTGCGCAGCCCTTGTAGCCCACATGCGTGGCACTCACGCCGGACTTCTGCTTGACAAGCTCCATCACAAAATGCTGCGGCGTGCCTATGCCGCAGGAGCCGTAGCTCAGCGCCGCCGGGTTGGCCCTGGCGTAGTCCACCAGTTCCTTGAGCGTCTTGATGCCGGTGCCCTGGTGCGCGACCAGGGCAATCGGCGTGAGTCCTAGCAGCATGATGGGTGTGAGGTCTTTTTCCGGGTCGTAATTGAGCTTGCCGGAAACAGCCGGGTTGACCACCATGGTGCTGTTTTGCAGCAGCAGCGTGTAGCCGTCTGCCGGGGACCGCACCACCGCCTCGGTGCCGATGTTGCCCGATGCGCCGGCCCGGTTGTCCACCGCGATGCCTTGCCCCCACACGGTCTGCAGCCGTGCGCTGATCTGGCGCGCCAGCACGTCGGAGCCGCCGCCGGTGCCGTAGGGAACAATGATCCTGACAGCACGGGCAGGGTAAGTGTCTGCCCATGCCTGGGGGGCAAAAAAGTGCGTGGCGGCGGCCAGGCCCAGCAAACCCACGAAAGTGCGAAGCGACATGCGTGTCTTCATGTTGGGACTCATGTTGTTGATCTGATGTTGTCGAGCTGCTGTAACCGGCTTCAGGCGAACGGCGCGATGGACCGGGACCACAAATCCCAGGCCCTGACCACCTGCCCTTCCGTGCTGGCTGCTGCCAATGCCGCTTCCTCCTCGTTCAGGAAGTTGATCGGGCCGAGCGCTGCGGCCTGGAGTTGCAACTTGGCATTGACCTCGGCATAAATGGCCCGGTACACCGCCAACTCCAGGGAGGGCGCCACCGTGGTGGAGCCGTGGCCACGCATCAGCACGCAGTTGTGCCGGCCCAGCGACTCGGCCAGTGCCTTGCCGAGGCCGCTGTCGCGAATCAGCAGGTCGGTGTTGCCGCCAGCATCGCGAATCTCGAACAGCGACGAGCCACTGCCCAGAAAACCGCTCATGTGAAAAATGGGCCGCAGACGCTGGCCCGTGGCGCCAAACGGGATCACGCTTTGCGAGTGGCTGTGGACCACCGCCACCACATCGGGGCGCGCCTTGTAGATTTCGCTGTGGATGAAGCGCTCCAGATAGGAACGCTTGTCCGACGTCACGGCCAGGTCGCCGTTGAGGTCATAGGTCAGGATGTCTTCGGGACGCACCAAACCGGGCGCCCGGTTGCAGGACAGCAGGAAATGGGAGGGCGATGCGTCGTGGCGCACACTGACGTGCCCAAAACCGTCGACGACGCCCTGGTCGTACAGGATGCGGTTGGCAATAGCGAGTTTTTCAACCAGCGCAGGATCGGGCTTGGGAAGGGTCATGCGGAGTCCTTATTCAACCTGGCCACCATCGGCCATTTTTAATAAGTATACATATTACTTTACCGCTTGACCAGCCGAAACCGTGGTTACCGGCAGAGGGTAAACCCACCCCCGGGGCTGCGGGAGCTTGCGCGCGCGACGCGCCACTCAGGGCTCGATCTTCACGCCTTTCCAGAACGCCACGCGGCCTTTGATTTCTTCCGCCTCGGGCTTGGGGTCGGGGTAATACCAGGCCGCGTCGGTATTCATTTCGCCATTGACCAGCAGCGAGTAGTAGCTGGCCTGGCCTTTCCAGGCGCACATGGTGTGGTGATTGCTGAACGTCACGTAGTCGCGGTTGAGCGAGGTTTCGGGGAAATAGTGGTTGCCCTCGACCACCACGGTGTCATCGCTCTGCGCAATCACTACGCCGTTCCAGATTGCTTTCATTGATTTTTCCTCAAATTTGCTGAAGTGCAGTCAATCTTCGCACAATGCCGGCCCAAAACCGCAGCTGACCGGGGCTGCAGGCGCAAACGCCGAGCCCATGAAAAAAGGTGCCGGTGACTGGGCACCGGCACCTTCATGAAGGCTGCGTGAACGTCGCGACTCAGTCGTCGTGATTGCCCTTGCCATGGCCTTTGCCATGATGCTTGTCCTTCTTTTCCTTATGGTCCTTGTAGTCCTTGTGTTCCCCGTATTCCCTGTTGTACTTGACGCGCTCGTAGTCGTCGTCGCCATCAACCCTGACGA
Source organism: Polaromonas sp. P4_F4 (assembly GCF_056401355.1). Lineage (NCBI taxonomy): Bacteria > Pseudomonadati > Pseudomonadota > Betaproteobacteria > Burkholderiales > Comamonadaceae > Polaromonas > Polaromonas sp. P4_F4. The sequence goes on from NZ_JBFUJO010000013.1 coordinate 107,134, forward strand.
AGTACACAGGCCGGCCGCAGGCGTTGTACCTGGCGCAATGCTTGGACCATTTTTTGGCATGCCCGGGCGGCACGTGCAAATACAGCGGCTGCTGCACCATCACCGGCGAGCGCTGAATGATGACGGGCTGGGTGTAGATCAACGGAGGCGGCGGCGCATTGCCGATGTCAATGCGGCCGTACACGCCCGGCGCCAGCGCGCCTTCGACGGTGGCGCTCACGTACGGCGTAGCGGCCTGGACGGCCCCACCTGCCAGCACCGACAGGGCGAGAAGCCCGCCCAGCAGCAGGGGTCTGATTGTTGTGTTCACAGTGTTGTTCTTTCTGGGTTAATCAGCCGGCGGCCGATGCGGTCGATGCCAGCCGAAGCGTGTTGCCTTCGACGACCACCCGCGAACCGATAGCGATCGCGCTCCCATGTTCAAGGGTGCGTACGGACCCGTTGTGCATGCGCACGCGCGTCTGGTAGACGGTGACCTTTTTCATGTTTTTCTCGATGGTGTTGCCGGCGTACGCGCCGCCTGCGACGCCGAGCACCGTCATGGCGGTCTTGCCATTGCCGCCGCCGACCTGGTTGCCCAGCAGGCCACCGACGACACCGCCGGCGACGGTGCCCAGGCCCACCGTGGTGCCGCCAACGGCAACGCCGTTGACCTGGCCCTGGCGTTCTACCGCGACGACCGACTCCACCGTGCCGCAATTGGCGCAACTTTCGGCCTTGGGCGCTTTGGCCACCACGACGGGTGCGTGCCTGGCGCCGGTTGTCGCTATGTGATCGGTTTTGGCTGGCTGCTGCTGGGTCTGGGCAATGGCTTCGGTACCGCCGGGCTGCGCCTCGGTACGGCTCACCACCAGCGCGGCCGCCAGTGCCAGCACGGTCACGCCCATAACCGCCATGGTCGGAATGAGCGCCTTGCTATGACGCAATTTATCGCCAAAAGCTGGCTCGTTGGCTGGCTGACCGACTGCTTGTTTGTTGTTCTCCACAAAGGGACTCCTGTTGATGAGTCCCATTTGTAACAAACGCGGCCAATCCGCCATGTAGGAGAAGGTGACAATCGTAAGTAAAGTTTGCAATCGTTCCGGACAAGCTGCGCTTTTACGCGGCTTATCCGCCCTTGCAACCGGCCCTCAAACGAACGCTACGCCGCGTCTACACACCACCGTGGGGATGGGTAGGGTCCACCCACAACACGGTGACGGGCTTCTCGACCGGTTCAATGTCCAGATTCACGGCCACCGCCTCACCGTCGCTGCGGCACAACACACATTCCAGTGTTTCGGTCGGGCTGGCATTGATTTCCTGGTGCGGCACATAGGGCGGTACATAAATAAAGTCACCCGGCCCGGCTTCGGCCGTGAACTCCAGATGCTCGCCCCAGCGCATGCGGGCCTTGCCCCTGATCACATAGATCACGCTTTCCAGATGGCCGTGATGGTGGGCGCCGGTCTTGGCATTCGCATGAATCGTCACGGTGCCGGCCCACAACTTCTGGGCGCCCACGCGAGCAAAGTTGATCGCCGCGCGGCGGTCCATGCCCGGCGTTTGCGCGGTATTGCCGTCGAGCTGGTTGCCCGGAATCACCCGAACGCCATCGTGCTTCCAGGCCGGCTCCGGTGCTTCGTGCGTATGCGCAGGGTCGTGGGGGCCGTGTGTGTGATCAATGCTCATGTCAGCCGCCAGTGATGTGCAGATTGTCAGCGTACACCATCCTCAGGCGCTCCGTCCAGCACCACCACATGACCCTGCTGCGGATCCAGACGGCCGCCATGCAGGTCATCAATCAAGGCCTGCGCGGCTTCAAATCCACGGTGTTCCACCACCTGCATCCAGGGCTGCTGCGCATCGCTGATGCGCCGGATGAAGGCCAGCTGCGCTTCGTTGAAGCGCTGGTTCACCACGGCATGTCCCCAGTCGGCATTGCGTTTGCGGATTTGTACCGGTGCAAAATAAAACTGCGGTGCGGGCCCTGGCAGGTTGAGCGGGCGCAGGAACTGCGTGTTCTGCGCCGAACCGGCATAGCAGTCGTACACCAGCGATTCGCCAAAGTGCTCGTGCACCGCCCGGCGCAGGTCTTCGTCACCCGAGAAATCGACATACAGAGTGGGCCTGCTGCGGTCAAGCCGCGGCAGCGCCTCATAGCTGGCGACCTCGCCATAGCAGCCCAGGCCTTCGACAAAGCGCTGGTTGCGCGCCGAGGTCAGCGCCACGCGCTGGATCGCTGGATACGCCTCCAGGCAAAAGGCTGTGCCATAGGCTGTTTTGCTGGACGCGCTGGAAAAGACCAGCTGCGCTGCCCCGAAGAAAGCGTTGTCCTGCAGAAAATCGGCCAGCATGAACGAAGTGATGAACAGCGGCCGCACCAGCATCTGRCAGTTTTCGTCGGCCTCGCGCCAGGCGGCATCGGCGCTGCAGCGCATGTACTGGTTGTAGGCCGACGTCAGGGTTTGGCGGTGTGCGGCGCCATCATAAAACCCCCGCTCCGTCACCCGCTGCGGCTGCACGCGCAGATGGCTGGCGATGGGAAAGTAGCCATAAAAGCGCTCGCCCACTTCCACGCCGGGCACGCTGGAGCTGACCACGTCGGCAAAGCCCCAGACCGGCATATGGCCCCACCCGGCCTCGCCGGTCGGGAAAAATTCCCAGTACTGCATGGCCTCGCCGAACGCGGCGTAGGTGATGTTGTTGGTGGTGAGGGCGACGCGCCGGATTTTCAGCAGCGCCTCGCCGGCAGCCGCGTGGAGGGTGTCTCCTGCGGGCTGTTCAACCGCAATGCGGGTGTGATTCAATGCATCTTTGCGCGTGAGCAGTCGTGTCAGCGTGGCCGGATTGTTCATGGAGGTTTTTCCTTTGGATCATCTGGAATTTGATCAAGCGATCAGTACATGACAACCAATGTATAGCCGGCCACCTTCTTCCGGGTTCGGAAAACCCGCTGCAGCCAAACCCCGCAAACGCCCCACGCAGGCCCGCGCGGTGTTCACCGTGCAGGCGATTTACGACGCTTTTGTTCGGATTTGGCGCCAGCACGGATGGGCCGGCGTGACCACCCGTGCGGTGGCGCTGGAAACCGGCGTGTCGGTCGGCACGCTGTATGACTATTTCCCCAACAAGACGGCGTTGCTCTCAGGCTATGTGCGCCATTGCATGGAGCAGCTGCTGCAGGCCATTGAGCAGCAGGCGGTGGCGCCGCCTCACCTCCCGTGGCAGGCACGGCTGCAGACGCTGGTCCGCCTGGTCTGTGGTGTGAACGCGCCGGAACTGCCCTGGTTTGACGCGGACATGCTGGCCCTGGAAGCCGGCATTGCCGAAGTGAAGCATCACCGGCGCGTGCACGAAGAACTGCTCGCGGCGTGGACCCGGGTGTTTGATGCCTGCGACGACCTGCCCGCGCGGCCCTCGCGCGAAGCGATCCAGGCCATGCACCTGGCGGTCTGGGGTGCAAGGCGCTACGGGCTGCTGATTGGCCTGAGCGACGCGGAAACCGCCCCATGGGCCCTGCAGATGGAGCGCCTGTGCCTGGCGATGGTGGAAGCCGGCCAACCCTGAGGCGCCCGCCTTCCGGTGTCTGATGTTCCGGCTACTACTTGTAGCGCTCGCGTGCCAGTGCGGCGCCCTGCGCCAGTGCCTGCAGTTTTTTCAGCGCCACCTCACGGTCCATCGGCGCCAGGCCGCAATTGGTGCAAGGCAGCAGGCGGTTTTTCGGCACATACTGCAGCGCCTTGCCAATGGTGTCGGCCACCTGCTCCGGCGTTTCAATCTCGTCACTGGCCACGTCGATCACGCCGACCATCACATCCTTGCCTTCGAGCAATGCCATCAGGTGCGGCGGCACATGCGAGTGATAGCACTCCAGGCTCACCTGCTGGATGCTGCTTTTGGCCAGCGCCGGAAACACGGTCTCATACTGGCGCCATTCTTCGCCCAATGAGGCCTTCCAGTCCGTATTGGCCTTGATGCCGTAGCCGTAGCAGATGTGCACGGCCGTCGTGCAGGTCAGGCCCTGCGCGGCACGCTCCAGCGCCTTCACGCCCCAGTCTGCGGCTTCCTTCATGTAGACATTGAAGGCCGGCTCATCAAACTGGATGATGTCCACGCCGTCGGCCTGCAGGGCCAGCGCTTCCTGGTTCAGCAGCTCGGCAAATGCCATGGCCATCTTGACCTTGTCGCCGTAAAACTGGTCGGCTACCGTGTCGACGATCGTCATCGGGCCAGGCAAGGTGAACTTGATTTTTTTGGCGGTGTGGGCGCGCAGCAGGCGTGCCTCGGTGGCATGCACACGGCCTTTGAGTTTCAGTTCAGCCACCACCTGCGGCACCATGGCGTCATAGCGGTTATCGCGTATGCCCATCCTGACCTTGTGATCAAAATCGATGCCGGCGACCTGCTCCAGAAAGCCGTGCACAAAATGCTGGCGCGACTGCTCGCCGTCGCCGATCACATCCAGGCCCGCGTCCTCCTGCGCCTTGATCCAGAGCAGCGTGGCGTCGGCCTTGGCCTGCTTGAGCTCATCGCCTTCGGCCTTCCACTGCGGCCAGAGTTTGTTGGTTTCCGACAGCCAGGCGGGTTTGGGCAGGCTGCCGGCAATGGTGGCGCTAAACAGGGGAGATGTCATTCAGGGGCCTTGGTTGTCTCGGTTTTTCTCGGTTGATATTTTTTTCGGTCCGTTATTTTTCGGCTTGAATTCCGGCCTCACACCAACTCGCGCGCCAGCAACTCATAGGAACGCCGGCGCGCCGCCGGGTCGTGGGTCCAGGTGATCACCGCCAGTTCTTCAACCTCCAGTGTATCGGCCAGGCTGCGCAGCCTGGCGGCCACCTGTGGCCCGCTGCCCACCAGCGCAGTCTGCCTGAGTTGGGCAAGCTCCGGCTGCTCGGCTTCGCTGTAGGGCCGCAGCGCCACCTCGGCCGGAGAAAGCAGCGGCCCCAGCGCGCCTTTGTTCCTGTCGATTTTCCAGCGCTCGCGGCCCGAGAAATGATGCCAGGCCTCGGCCTCGGTATCGGCCGCCAGGGCCCAGACGCACAGCACGGCCTGCGGCTGGGGATGGCGCGGGCTGGGCCGGTACAGCCGGCGATATAAATCCAGCGCCTGCTGCGCACCCCGTCCGTCGGTGATGAAGTGCGCAAAGGCGTAGGGCAGGCCGTAGTGCGCCGCCAGCTGCGCGCCATAGTCGGAGCTGCCCAGCATCCACAACTCGGGCGTGGTGGGCCCCATGGGGTTGGCGGTGACGCCGTGCCCGGGATGACCTTCCGGCAAATCGACACCCGACACCCAGGCCTGCAACTCGCGCACCTGCGCCGGAAAATTTTCCGCCGACTGGTGCGGGTCAGCCCTCAAAAGCCGCGCGGTGCGCATGTCCGAACCCGGCGCGCGCCCCACGCCCAGGTCAATGCGCCCGGGCGCCAGCGCCTCCAGCACACGAAACTGCTCGGCCACCTTGAGCGCCGCATAGTGCGGCAGCATGACGCCGGCGCTGCCCACGCGTATGCGCTGGGTGGTGGCGGCAATCGCCGCCATCAACACCTCGGGGGCCGAGCCGACGATGCTGGGGTGGCTATGGTGTTCGCTCACCCAGAAACGGCGGTAGCCCAAGGATTCGCAATAACGGGCCAGCGCAAGGGTTTCGCGGATGGAGGCATCTTCAGTACGGCCGCTGACGGCAACCGACTGGTCGAGAACAGACAAACTTGGCATCGGCAAACTATAGCCAGCATCGATAAACCTTGCCGGCGAAGGTCCGCCCTGACAGTCCTGTCGGAACAACCCCGCAAAAGGCTGTTCCAATAGAGGGTTTAAATGCAGGCCCCATGTCTACCGGGGCCGTACCTGGAACCCCTTCTCATGGCACTCAAAGCCACCATCTACAAAGCGCAGCTGCAAATCGCCGACATGGACCGTGCGGTGTACGCCGACCACGGCGTCATCATTGCCCGCCATCCGTCCGAGACGGATGAACGCATGATGATCCGCCTGCTGGCTTTTGCGCTGAATGTGCCCGCCGACGACAAGCGGGGCAAGCTGGAATTTGCCAAGGACCTGTGGGACGTGGACGAGCCGGCGCTCTGGCACAAGGACTACACCGATGCCGTGCAGCACTGGATCGACGTGGGTCAGCCCGACGACAAGCGCCTGATGCGCGCTGCCGGCCGGGCCGAACGCGTGAGCGCCTACAGTTTTTCCAGCAGCACACCCGTGTGGTGGAAAAATATCGAGACCAAGCTCACACGCGCAGCCAACCTGGTGGTGTGGCAGATCGAGGCGGCGCAAAGCCAGGCGCTGGCCAGGCTGGCCGAACGCAGCATGCAGCTGCAGGTCACCATCCAGGATGGCACGGTCTGGATGAGCACCGGCGCGGAGTCGGTGGAGATCACGCCGCGCAGGCTGACCAACGGCGGTTGATCCCTTTCCCCTGCCCCCTGCTCATCAGGATTTCCGGCGGCCGATTCAGGCTTTTCCGGTCTCGGCTTCCTGCAGCGTGCGCCACATGACCTTGCCCGAGCCGCTTTTCGGCAATGCATCGACGAACTGGACGATGCGCGGGTATTTGTACGCCGCCATGTTCTGCTTGCACCAGTTGATGATGTCGTCCTCGCTGGTCTTGCCCCTGGCCTCGGCGCGCAGCACCACCACCGCCTTGACGGTTTCGCCGCGGTAGGCATCGCTGCTCGAAATGATGCAGGCCTCCTGGATGGCCGGGTGGCGGAACATCAGCGCCTCCACCTCGGCCGGCCAGACCTTGAAACCCGACGCATTGATCATGCGCTTGAGCCGGTCGGTGAGGAAGAAGTAACCCTGCTCGTCCATTCGCCCCAGGTCGCCGGAGCGAAAAAAACGTTTGCCGTCCAGTTCGATGAACGCGGCGGCCGTGGCGTCCGGGCGCTTCCAGTAGCCCTGGAAGTTCTGCGGCCCGCACATGATGATTTCGCCCTGCTCGCCCTGCGGGACTTCCTGCAGCGTCTCGGGGTCGATCACGCGCGCATCGGTGCTGACAAACGGCACGCCCAGGCATTGCTGCCGGGTCGCATCATAGGGGTTGCTGTGCGACGGCCCGCCGGTTTCGGTCAGGCCATAGCCTTCGGCATAGCGCAAGCCGTACTGCTCCCACAAACGCTGGGCCACGGCCTGCGGCATGGCCGCGCCGCCACCGCCAATGTACACAAGGCTGCTCAAATCAAAACTGGCGAAGTTGGGACTGCCCAGCAGGTCAATCACCATGGTCGGGATGTTGGTCCAGTGCGTCACGTGCCAGTGCGAGATCAATCGCCCGGCCAGCTCGCGGTCCCAGCGCGGCATGATGACCAGCGTGCCGCCGCCATAAATCGTCGCATGCAGCACCGATACCATGCCGGTGATGTGGAACATGGGCACCACCGACAGCGTCACGTTTTCAAAGGTGCTGTTGCCCCACAAAATACTGGCCACCGCGTTGTGCATGATGCTGGCATGCGTGTGCATGCAGCCCTTGGGCAGGCCTGTCGTGCCGCTGGTGTAGGGCAGCACCGCCAAATCCTGCGGGGTGGCCGTGTGCGCCGGCAATTCACCAGCGCCATCGGCCAGGGCATCGGCCCAGTGCATCACCGAGCCGCCCTCGAGCGCGGGCAACGCATGCCGGCTGCCCAGCCAGTCGCGCCAGGCTTCAGGCAGGGCGCCGCCGTTTTCGCCAGCACTGGCATCAAAGGCATCGCTGTAGTGCGTCACGATCAGGTGCGCCAGCCGTTCACCGGGCGCCAGTTCGGCGTTGGCCCGGGCCAGTTCGGGGGCCAGGTCAGCCGCCGTGATTGCGACCCTGGCGTCGGGGTCCGTGATGTAGTGCTTGAGTTCCTCGGCCCGGTTCATCGGGTTGACGGGCACCACCACGGCATTGGCCCGCAGGATGGCAAAGTGCGCAATCACCCACTGCGGGCAATTTTGCATATTGAGCACCACGCGGTCGCCCTTGCGCACGCCCAGCCGGTGCAAGGTGGCGGCCAGCCGCTCGGCTTGCCGCAGCACTTCGGCATAACTGAGCACCCGGTCAAAAAACACCAGCGCCGGCTTGTCGGGAAAACGCAGCGCGCTGACGGCGAGGTTGTGCCACAGCGATGTGGCCGGAGGCGTGATGCTGCGCGGCAAGCGCCTGGGCCAGACCTGGTAGTGCAGGTCGTGGCGCGGGGCCGCATCGGGCAGGGAGGCGTCGGCAGGCGGGTGTGAAGACAAGGATGGGCTCCGGATAAGGCTCGGTTCACCACAGCCTACCCGCACTTCGCGCCGCCTGCATCGGGGAAGCTCCCGATAAAACAGTGTCACCTGCGTGACCCGGCGTCTCTATGATGAAAGCGCCCTGAGCGCTGCGCACAGAACGTGAAAGCCTTGTTTTTTTCATCCATCCATTCATCCATCCATCCATCGCTGGCCCCTGTGCATCGATCCACACGAAAAACAGAGAAACAAAGACACACTATGCGCCACATTACCCTGCCCGCCGCTTTCTCGACCCTGCCCCGCATCCTCGTGGCGGCGCTGCTGCTCGCCAGCGCCACGGCGTTCGCCGCATTTCCCGACAAGCCGATCCGCGTGGTGATCGGTTTCCCGGCGGGCGGCCCGCTTGACCAGCATGCGCGACTGCTGACCGAGCGGCTGCAGGCGGTGCTGGGCCAGCCCATCGTGATTGACTACAAGTCGGGCGCCGGCGGTACGGTGGGCGCCCAGGATGTCATGAAGGCAGCGCCGGACGGCTACACGCTGATGCTCGCCAACACCGGCGTGATGGTCATCAACCCGGCCCTGTACACCCGCCTGCCCTACAGCACGCTGAAAGACTTCACGCCGATCGCGCGCACCGCCATGCAGCCGCTGGCGCTGCTGGTGAACCCCAAACTGCCGGTTAACACGCTGAAGGAGTTTGTGGACTACACGCGCGCGCGGCCCGGCCAGGTCAACTACGGCTCTGCCGGCAACGGCGGCATCAGCCACCTGGTGCCCGAAATGTTCAAGAACGCCACCGGGCTCTTCATGGTTCACATTCCCTACCGCGGCAGCGCGCCGGCCTTCACCGACCTGATGGCCGGGCAGGTGCAGTTCATGGGCGAGTCAATCCCCCAGGCGGCCAATTACCACAGGCAAGGCAAGGTGCGGGCGCTGGCCGTCACCAGCCGTGAGCGCAACCCCGCCCTGCCCGATGTGCCCACCGTTATCGAATCGGGTTTCAAGGGTTTTGAGGTGGTGGGCTTTTACGGCTTCCTGGCGCCTGCCGGCCTGCCCAAAGACATCACGGCCAAATTGAGCGATGCGTTCAAACAGGTGATGAGCAGCCCCGACATCCGCAACCGCATGGTGACCCAGGGCGCCGACCCGGCGTTCATGGGCAGTGAAGAGTTTGGCCAGTTTCTGGCGGCTGAAATGCCGCGCTGGGCCCAGGCGGTCAAGGCCTCGGGCGCGAAGCTCGACTGACCCGCGGAGGAGGAGGAGGAGGAGGAGGCACGCGATCACCGCGCGGGCGATGCCTTGGCGCGACGCTTCACTCCACCCGGCCAGCAAATCGGGCAAGGACCCGGGCCACGGTACTTGTGCCCGCGGCTGCAGGTTTTCCAGCCACCGCGATTGGGACGATTGGGATGTTCCATGGGCGCCTCCTGTCGCCTGATCACTCAAGCGCCAAAAAATGCTAGCGCGGCCGCTCCCGGCCTGCAATGCCTGCGTTTGGTGCGGGGCCGGCCCCAAAAGCTGCAATTTGATGCATCAGCACACCACTGAGGTGCACATATCTTGTATACCAGCCAGCCAAATCAGTCCAGATCCTGGCACGGGATATGCACTGCTTCCTGCATGACCACGGCTTCCCACATCAGCAATCGCATCATTGAAGCCGTGATGGCGCAAAAGCTGGCGCCCGGCGCGCGTCTGGGTGAGCAGCAGCTGGCCATGCTGTTTGACTGCAGCCGCACCATCGTGCGGGAAGCCCTGACCCACCTGGCCGCGCGCGGCATCGTCACGGTCAGTGCGCGGCGGGGCTGGTATCTCATTGAGCCCTCCAGGGAGGAAGCGCGTGAAGCCTTCGAGGCGCGGCGCGTGATCGAGATGGGGCTGATTCGCTGCACCCGCGACGTCAGCAAGTCCGCCCTCAAGCAGCTCAAGAGCCACCTGACCCGCGAAAAAGCGGCGGTCAAGGGGGAAGACGTCGGCCTGCGCAGTTTTCTGCTGGGCGACTTCCATGTGTGCCTGGCCGAATGCCTGGGCAACAACCTGCTGGCTGACACCCTGCGCGACTTCACCGCACGCACCACCCTGATCGCCATGCTGTACCAGTCCTCGCACGATGCGGCCCAGTCCTGCGAGGAGCATGTGCGCATTGTGCAGGCCCTTGAAAAAGGCGACCTCGTGCTGGCCGAACAACTCATGCACGCGCATATCGGCAGCGTGCAGGCGGGCCTGCAGCTACAGGCTGCGGGCGGCGATCCGCTGGCGCACCTGCGCAGCGCGCTGAGCCCGCTTTCGCCCGCAAAAGCCAAATCGGCACAAGAGTTGCCCACCAGTGTTCGCAAACCCGGCCGGCGCCCGGCCAAACCCTCTGAAGAATCCTCAACCTATCTAGGAGCCCTGCTATGAAGTTATCCCAACTCTCCAAACGCCTGTTTTCCCTGAGCATGATGTCGGCCGCCTTGCTGGTAACCGCGGGCGTGCAGGCACAAACGGCGCTGGACGACGTGATGAAGGCCAAAAAAATCACCATCGCCATTCCGACCGACTTTCCGCCGTATGGTTTTGTCGGCACCGACCTCAAGCCGCAAGGCCTGGACATCGACATGGCCAACTACATCGCCGCCAAGCTCGGCGTCGAGATTGAGCTGACACCTGTCAGCAGTGCCAACCGCGTGCCCTACCTGCAAACCCGCAAGGCTGACCTGGTGATCTCCACCTTGGGCAAAAACGCCGAGCGCGAAAAAGTCATCGACTTCACGGCCGCTTACTCGCCTTTCTTTCAGGCTGTCTTTGCGCCCAAGTCCATGAGCATCAAGAGCTTTGCCGATCTGGCGGGCAAAAGCATTGGCGTGACGCGCGGCGCGATTGAAGACCAGGAACTGACCAAACTCGCCCCGGCGGGCGCAGACATCAAACGCTTTGAAGACAACAACGCCACCGTGTCATCGTTCGTCGCAGGCCAGGTGCAACTGATTGCCACGGGTGCCTCAGTCGCCGGCAACATGATGGCCAAAAACCCGCAACTCGCTGCCGAGTACAAACTGCTGCTCAAGGACTCGCCCAACTTCATTGGCGTGGGCAAGGGCGAAGACAAGCTGCGCCTGAAGGTCAATGAAATCATCGCAACGGGCAAAAAGGCAGGCGACATTGACAAGATGGCCGTGAAATGGCTGGGTCGCCCTGCCGGTGATTTGCCACAGTAAATATTGCACACCCCCGTTGGGGCTCGCTTTGCGTAGCCCCCTCCCCCTTGCAGGGGGCGCCGCTGGTGGCCCGGCAAAGCCGGTTCCACGGCGGCCTTGGTAGAGATGCAGAAGAGACTGTCGTTATTTTTTAAAAGGAGTGAAGCCAGATGCGGGTTGAGTTGGACTTCATCGCGGTCTTGAGCCAGTGGCCCTTGCTCGCCAAGGGTGTGCTCTGGACGGTGGGCCTGACGGTCATCTCTGCGATGATGGGCGTGGTAGCGGGCGTGGCGTTTGCCTGGGTCCGATCGCACGGCGCACCCTGGCTGAAATGGATCGTAGGTACCTATGTGGAACTCATCCGCAACACGCCCTTCATCGTGCAGCTCTTCTTTGTATTCTTTGGCCTGCCCGCGGCGGGCGTCAAGCTCTCGCCCGAGGTTGCTTCCATCATCGCCATGGTGATCAACCTGAGCGCCTACGCGACAGAGATCATTCGTGCCGGGATTGACGCCACGCCCAAAGGGCAAATTGAGGCCGCGATGAGCCTGGCGCTGAACCGCATGCAGACCTTTGTGCGCGTGGTCTTGCCGCCCGCACTCCGAAAAGTATGGCCTTCACTCGTCAGCCAGATCATCATCGTGATGCTGGGCTCGGCGGTGTGCGGGCAGATTTCGACCGAAGAGCTGAGCTACGCCGCCAACCTGATTCAAAGCCGCAACTTTCGCGCCTTTGAGGCTTACATCCTGGCCACGCTGGTTTACCTGACGCTGGCTGTCGGGGTAAGACAACTGCTCAACTGGCTGGGTCCGCGTTTCCTTTTTGGCAGATAAATAAATATGCCCCCACACTTACTCACTACATGTAGTTCGCTGCCCCCCGAGGGGTCGCAGGCCTGCTTGGGGCAGCCCGGCGCGAGGCCTGACCATGGTTGAATTTTCCGTCTGGGACATTTTTCGCAACCTTTTGCTGGCCGCCCGCTGGACGGTGGTGCTGTCACTGATCGCCTTTGTCGGCGGCGGCATTGTTGGCCTGCTCTTGCTGGTGGCCCGGCTTTCCAAACTACGCGGCATGAACACGCTGGTCGGTGGCTATGTGCAGCTGTTTCAGGGCACGCCGCTGTTGATGCAGCTTTTTCTGGCTTACTTCGGCCTTGCGCTGTTTGGCATCAAAACCTCTGCCTGGGTTGCCGCGTCGGTCGCGCTCACGCTGTACACCAGCGCTTTTCTGACCGAAATCTGGCGCGGCTGTGTGGCGGCTATCCCCAAGGGGCAATGGGAGGCGGGCCAAAGCCTGGCGCTGAGTTTTCGCGAGCTGCTGCTGCATGTGGTCCTGCCGCAGGCCATCAAAATCGCCATTCCACCCACGGTCGGTTTTCTGGTGCAAGTGGTGAAGGGAACCGCTCTCGCCTCGGTGATTGGTTTTATCGAACTGACCAAGGCGGGCACCATGATTACCAACGCCACCTTCAAGCCCTTTGTGGTGTACAGCTGTGTGGCCCTTTTGTACTTTGCGCTGTGCTTCCCCATCAGCCTGTACGCCAAGACACTGGAGAGAAAAATCAATGCAAACCGCCAATAACACCGTTGAAGAAACAACCATTGAAGAAGCTGCCATCAATGTGGCGCCCGCTTCTGGCCGTGCCATTGTGCAAATCACGGCCCTGCGCAAATCGTATGGCACGAATGAAGTGCTCAAGGGTATTGACCTGCGAGTTTCGCAGGGCGAAGTAATCGCCATCATCGGCAAAAGCGGCTCGGGCAAGAGCACGCTGCTGCGCTGTATTAATGGTCTTGAAGTGTTTCAGCAAGGCGCGCTCACAGTAGATGGCAAGCCTTTGCTGCATGAAAGCGCCATGGCCATGCGCGAGTTGCGCCAACGCGTGGGAATGATCTTCCAGAGCTTCAATTTGTTTCCTCACCTCACCGTGGGCAAAAACATCATGCTGGCCCCGTCGCTGGTGAAAAAGAAAGACGGTGCCGCAGCCACCGAGCAGGCACGCAAACTGCTCCACCGCGTGGGCCTCGCAGAAAAATTTGATGCCATGCCCGATCAGCTCTCCGGTGGCCAACAGCAACGCGTGGCCATCGCACGGGCGCTGGCCATGGAACCCGGCGTGCTGCTGTGCGACGAAATCACCTCGGCGCTGGACCCGGAATTGGTCGGCGAAGTGCTGCGCGTGGTCGAAAGCCTGGCCGACGAAGACATGACGCTGCTGATGGTGACGCACGAAATGAACTTTGCCCGCAAGGTCTCAGACCGCGTGATCTTTATGCACCAGGGCCGCGTGCATGAGATGGGCCCGCCTGCGGAGGTGTTTGGCAACCCGCAGACGCCTGAACTCAAACAGTTTTTGTCGTCACTGCACGATTAGGCAAGGAGGCGGCAAGGAGGCAGGACTGCCACCCTGCAGCCCCTTAGCGCAGGTTGCCCGTGTGGCCCAAAGAAAAGCGGCCCGGCTGTGGCCACACGGTCAGGCCGTGCGGCTCGCGCCCCACCTTGATTTTTTCCACCGCGCCTGTGTCGGTATTGAAGCGGTAGGCCACGTTGTCGTAGCGCCCGCCCAGCCAGAGGTATTTGCCGTCGCCGCTGACGTTGCCCATGTCGGGGCTACCGCCGCCTGGAATGGTCCAGTTTTTGGTCACGGCGCGGCTGGCAAAGTCAATCACCGACACGCTGCCTTTGCCGCCCGGTGTGCCGCGAATCTTGTTGCTGCCGCGGTTGGCCACGTACAGGCTCTTGCCGTCGCGGCTGGGGTAAAGGCCGTGGGCACCCACCCCGGTAGGAATAAAGCCGATCTGCCTGAAGGTTTCGCCATCCACCACATGAACGCCATCGACCATCATGTCGGCCACAAAAAAGGTCTTGCCGTCTGGCGAGATGCGCACGTCTTGCGGCATGCCCGGCGTGGTGCAAATGTCGGACCCTGGCTTGCCGGGGTCGGCAATGTAGCGTGGTTTTTTGCCTGGCGCGGCAATGGCGGCCAGCGCATCCGGGCGGTCAAAGTAAGGGGAGAGCTTGATCGTACCCATCACGCTTCGGTTCACCAGGTCGATTTTTGTCATCGAACCGTTGAACTCACAGGTAAACAAGGCATATTTTCCGTCGATGGAAAAATCGGCATGGTTGATGCCTGCGCACTGGGGCGTGGGAATGGAAAACTTCATGACCATTGTGCGCGCATCGCGAAAGTCCAGCCGCTTGTAGGCCTCGGCCACCACAATGGCGTATTGCCCATCGGGCGACCAATACAGGTTGTAGGGGTCGTCCACGAGCACTGATTTGCCGGGCTTGCCTGTTTTAGGGTCAATCGGCGTCAGGCTGCCATCGGTGCGGCCCTCGGCATTGTTGGCCACCCACAGGGTGCGCAAGTCCCAGGCGGGCACCACGTGTTGCGGGTGGACGCCGACCTTGAAGGTGTCGATGACTTTCAGCGTGTTGGGATCAATGACCGACACCGTGTTGTCACTCCGGTTGGGCACATAGACCCGCTCCAGCGCGCCGCTCACCGCAGGACTCCAGCGGCCAGGCGCAATTTCGCTATAAAGATTGGTTTTGTCCAGGGCCGCGGGCATGCCGCTCACCATGTCGATAGGCCCACCGGGTTTGGCCGCTGGGCTAGCGGCTGCCGTGGCCGATGCCCCAGCCGTTGGTGCTACCGCCTTGGTGGCGGTTTGGGCAAGCGCCCACGACCCGGCCACCGCTAAACCTGCAGCAAGCAGCGCTGCCGCCACGCCATAATTTTTACGCATTTGCTTCAGCATGTTACTTTTCACTTTCAAAACGGGTCACTGGCCCAAGGCTCAAAAAAACAAAATCTAGCGCGGCAAGGCCACCGCTTTTTTAATGGCCTCAGTGGCAATTTTAACGACCGCGTCCACCCCCAGTTGCCCATTGGCCGCGCTGGACGCACGGGGGTCCCCGAGGGTGCCGCCACGCCAGCCCGCACGCGCCGCCTCGGCAAAGCGCTCCGGCTTGACCATTGTGCTGTCAATCGCCATCAGCAAAGAGGTATCGGCTGACCCGGCATGAGTGCCAATTTCAGCCTCGCTCAGGCCTTTGGCCTTGAGCGCCGCCACGTAGGCAGTTTGCGTGGCGCGGTAATACTCGCCAATGTAGTGCGCGCGTACCGGCGTTTTGGCCCAGTCCTTGTTCAGGCCCTGCGCCACGGCGGCCAGCGCGGCCTGGTAGTTGCCGCTGTCGCCCACCAGCACCACATCGCTGAAGCCGTGCTTCTTGAAGCTGCGCGCGGCCCCGCGCAAAATGCTTTTGAAGGCGTCCTCGGGCACAGAGAGGGTGCCAGCAAACTGCATGTGCTCGGTGGGCGGCTCCACCGAGCCTTCTGGGGTGTAAGACAGCACCGGGGCCACCAGCGCATTGCCCAGCGACACCGCAATCTTGCCGGCCAGCGCTTTGGCCCGCGTATTGTGCTTGCCCAACGCCATGTGGGGCCCGTTTTGCTCGGTGCCGCCCACCGGAATGATGAGGGTGGTTTTTCCGGCGCGTAGCGCAGCACTGACCTCCTGGGTGGTCAGGTCTTCAATAAACACACTGCCCTGTGCAGCGCTCATGGCCGGCAGGCAGGCCAGGCCTGCCAGACACAAGCAGGCCAGCGCCTTGCGCCCGTAACTTTTCACCATAAAACTCCCGCTGATTTTTGACAACAAACGCACACTGACCTGAGAGCGTAACGCAAGCGTGACCTCAGACGTGCCGCTTGACCGCTGCGGTCGGCTTTGCCTGCACAGGCAAGGCATCGGCCCGCTCATGCAACGCTTCAATGGTGTGGCAAAGCGCATCGGTGCCGTCGCAGCGGTCGCGCAAGGCCTTCAGGTCTTTTTCAAGGGTCCTCAACTCCGCCAGGCGCGCGCGCACATGGACCAGGTGCCCATCCAGCGATTCGCGTGCCGTGGCGCAGTCCGCCTTGCGGGTCAGGTCCAGCGCCAGCAGGGTACGCACCTCGTCCAGCGACATGTCCATGGCGCGGCACAGGCGGATGAAGCGCAGCCGGTGCACATCGCCATTGCTATAACAACGATAGCTGTTCTCGCTTCTTCCATGCGGGCTCAGGAGCTTTTCCTTTTCATAAAACCGTATGTTGGTGGCCGGCACGCCGCTCAGGGCGGCCGCCTCGCTGATGCGGTACGGTGCCGGGGTCGTGCTGTCAGTGCGCATGTCGCTACTCCTTTCAGTGGTCATGGCGATGATGGGCATCGGGGTAATGCGCATGGCTGTGGGTCATGGGCTCGTGGCGGTGGCGGTGCGAATGCGGCCCCTCAACCGCAGGTACATGCTCATGCGCATGGTGCTCATCATGCGAATGCAGGTGCTCGTGTTCCAGCGCCTCGTGCTGGTGCACATGCGCATGGTGTTCGGTCAGGTGCAGCCAGATTCCGAGGCCCATGAGGGCGGCGGCGGCCAGCAACTGCCAGGTGACGGGTTCGCCCAGAAAAATCACCGCACACAGCGCGCCGACAAATGGCGCGGTGGAGAAATAAGCGCCGGCGCGCGAAGCGCCAAGGTGCCGCAGGCCCACCACAAACAGCGCGAGGCTGACGCCATAAGCCAGCAAACCGACCAGCATGGCAACCGGCACCTTGGCCAGCCCGGGCAGCGCCGCACCGGCCAGAAAAGCCAGCAGCAGATTCGTGGCGCCGGCGGCCAGCCCCTTCACGCAGGCAATCCATGACGCATCGGCCAACGCGACCTTGCGCGTGAAGTTGTTGTCCAGCGCCCAGAACAGGCAAGCGAGCGTCACCGCGAGCGCGGGCCACAGCGAGGTCAGCGCCATTGCACCGGGCACATCCTCCTGCTGAGGCCAGCTCAACAACAAGGCGCCCGCCACGATGGCCGCCATGCCGAGGGCAATGCGCCTGTCGAAGTTCTCGCGAAACACCACCCAGGCCAGCAGCGCCGTCAGCACCGCTTCCGCATTGAGCAGCAAGGCCGCATGGCTGGCCGGCATCGCCGACAGGCCCCACATCAGCAGGACGGGAGCGATACCGCCGCCACACACTACCGCCGCGACCAGCCACCCTATTTCACCCGGATTGAGGCGGGGGGTAGCGGCCCGCCGCAGCCAGCGATACAGGCCCAGGCCCAAGCCAGACCCGAGATACAGCAGCCCGGCCAGCATCCACGGGCTGACCTGGTCCAGCAGCCACTTGGCCAGCGGTGTGCCTGCGCCAAACAGGAAAGCCGACGCCAGCGCCGCAACAATCCCCGGTTGCCAACGCGCAATTTGCATATTCAAGTTCCTGATCCCCTTAAACCAACCCTTAAACCATTCACTATCTTCGGTCACATTCGGCCACGTTCAGCCACATTCAAGCGGACAACACCGGGCCAACACCATCATTGGACACAGCTTGCAACAACGCCGTCCACTGCGCAGCCGCTTGTCCCCGGTAACGGCCGGGCCATTCAAACGCGAGGCTTGACCTTGAAGTGGGTTCAGGGTTTCCAATCTTGCCATCAACCCTGAATCTGGAGAAGCCCCCATGTCGGCCCATTGCTGCCACGATGACCACAACGCCGTCAACAGGGCCCACAGCCCGCGTTACAGAAAAATCCTCTGGATGGCACTCGCCATCAACCTGGCCATGTTCGGCGTGGAGGTAGGGGCGGGCCTGCGTTCCGGCTCGGTGTCGCTGCTGGCTGACGCAATTGATTTTTTTGGCGATGCGGCCAATTACGGCATCACACTGGCAGTGCTGTCCGCAGGCCTGCTCTGGCGCGCCCGCACCGCCCTGCTCAAGGGTGCCAGCATGCTGCTGTTTGGCGTGTTTGTGGTGGCCAGGGCGCTGTGGATGCTCACACAAGGTGGCACGCCCGAGGCGTTCACCATGGGCGCCATCGGCCTGCTTGCGCTGCTGGCCAACGGCGGCGTGGCCGCCATGCTGTACGCCTGGCGCGACGGCGACGCGAACATGCGCGGCGTCTGGCTCTGCACACGCAACGACGCCATCGGAAACATCGCGGTGATGCTGGCGGCGCTCGGCGTGTTCGGCACCGGCACGGCCTGGCCCGATCTGGCGGTGGCGACGGTGATGGCGGGCCTGGCCATCACCAGCGGCTGGGCGGTGCTGCGGCAGGGCCTTCAAGAGTTCAAAACCGCGACATCCTGACGCTACGTACTAATGTAAAGCTGCCTACTGAAGCTGCGTACTCAGGCTGCATTTTGAATCGGCCGGAACTTTTCACCACATCCCCTATCATTCAACGATGCGTTTTTTGCTCCTTGCCCTGATGATCGCCCTGCTGCCCCTGCGCGGATGGATGGGTGACGTGATGGCAACCGAAATGGCAGCCAGCCAGGGGCAGGCCCGTCAAATTGCCGCAAAAACCATGGCATCCCATGCCCACAGTGCGGGGGAAACCAATCATTTTCACCAGGAAATGACCGCACCGGAGGCCACGCAACCAGACGCGCAACTGGACACGCCATCTGCCTCGCCATCGAACCCTGACTGCCTTGACCATGCCACTGATGCAGCATCTCACGGACAGTGCGGGTCCTGCCCGGCCTGCCAGGCCTGTCATACGGTGGCGCTGTCTTTCGCCGCACTGACGCTGCGACCGGTCTTTCATCCCTTCACCCTGCCCGCTTCAGCGGCAGCGCAATTTGCCAGTGCCGAAGCCGCACTCGGCCAAAAACCACCCATTTCCTGATCTTCAGGCCCATAGTGGGCCTGTACTTGCAGCCGGCACGGTCTTCAGCATCCGTCCAGCCGGCCTAAGCGCGATGTCGCCGTCGCCTCAGCATGTCATTCAGGAGATTTTTGTGAGCATTCGTTTCATTTCAAACCCCGCCCCAGGGCTGGTCGCACTGCCCGTGCTGGCGCTGGCCTTGTGGACCAGCGCCGCCCATGGACAGGCCGCATCACCGGCGGCACCGGACGCACCTGCAACGGCCATGCCGGGCACCACGCCAGCCGCGTTTCGCTCGGCGCTGGAGGGCTACCAGCCTTACACCGACGAAAAAACCGTCAACTGGAAAGAGGCCAACGACACCACCGGCCGGATCGGTGGCTGGCGTGAGTACGCCAAAGAGGCGAGGCAGCCGCAGACGCCAGATGCGGCAGCCAAGCCCGATCCCCGCGCAGTGCCAGCCAAACCGTGACAGGAAAAAGCATGAAAACGATTTTTCGAT
This sequence comes from Polaromonas sp. P4_F4, assembly GCF_056401355.1. NCBI lineage: Bacteria > Pseudomonadati > Pseudomonadota > Betaproteobacteria > Burkholderiales > Comamonadaceae > Polaromonas > Polaromonas sp. P4_F4. Next base: position 126,646 of record NZ_JBFUJO010000013.1, read on the forward strand.
TGAGCGCCCTGGCCGCGGCAAGCCTGGTGCTGGCAGGCTGCGCCTCGGTCAACGTTGATCAGGCCGTGCGTGACACCAATGACACGACCAACACCTTTACCCAAGGCAAGCTGGAGCTCAGTCGTACCGAGCAGCAGGGGAAAGCCAGAGCCAAGCTGAGCAGCGAGCTGCTGGCCAAGCCTTTAACGATGGACGAGGCTGTACAGCTCGCTTTGGCGAACAGCCCGGCCGTGCAGACCCTGTTGGCGCAAAGCTGGGCCGACATGGCTCAGGCCAACCAGGCCGGCCGCATTGCCAACCCCGTCTTCACGTTTGAGCGAATCCGCTTTGCTGACGAACTGGAACTGGGCCGGCTGCTGTCGTTTGGATTGCTGGATCTGCTGACCCTGCCCCGGCGCCAGGAGATTTCACGTGGCCAGGTCGCGCAGGCCAAGGTGCAGCTCAGCGCCAATGTGGTTGAGCAGGTGACCCAGGTACGCCAGACCTGGGTACGCGCCGTGGCCGCACAGCAGACCTTGCACTATGCAAACCAGGTCAACAACACCGCGCAGGTGAGCGCGGAACTGGCGCGGCGCATGCAGCAGGTGGGCAATTTCACCAAGCTGCAGCGGGCACGCCAGCAAAGCTTTTATGCCGATAGCGCGGCGCAGCTGGCATCCGCCCAGCATGCGGCTACGGCCGCCCGTGAAGAACTGACGCGCCAACTGGGTTTGACGGACGCGCAAGCCGCGCAACTCAAGCTGCCTGAGCGCCTGCCCGACTTGCCCAAAGAGCCGCGCCAAGCCGGTATGGTGAGCACCAACGCCACGCAGCAACGCCTGGACGTGCAGATGGCGCGCAACCAGCTCGAGATCGCCGGTAAATCACAAGGCTTGAACTTGATCGCCAGTCTGGTTGACGTGGAACTTGGCATACGCCGAGACACGGTGTTCGACAACGCGGCGGGTACCAGCACGCCGCGCAAGGGCTATGAGCTGGGCATTCGCCTGCCGATTTTTGACTGGGGCTCAGCCCAGCGTGACGCGATGAATGCGCAATCACTGGCCGCCGCCAACCGCTATGAAAGCACCGTGCGCAGCGCCTCGTCGCAGTTGCGCGAAAGCTACTCGGCCTACCGCACCGCCTACGACGTGGCCCGGCATTACCGCGACGAGATTGTGCCGCTGCGCAAGACCATGGCCGAAGAAAACGTGCTGCGCTACAACGGCATGCTGATCGGGGTGTTCGAGCTCCTGGCCGACACCCGCGAGCAGATCGCCAGCGTGACGGCGGCGATCAATGCTTACCAGCAGTTCTGGCTGGCCGATGCCGCGCTTGCCGCGTCCATGACCGGCAAGCCCACCACCTTGATGATGGCCGCACCCACTTCCGGCGGCGGCGAAACGGCCGGTCACTGATGGCCGCACAAACTGATGAATCGGAATTGACATGACAAACAGAAGAAATTTTCTGACAGGCGCTGGCGCACTGACTACGGCAGTCGCAGCCGCGGCAGTCAGCAGAGTTGCCATGGCGGCGCTGCCGGAGCCGGTCCTGCAGACAAAACCCGACACCATGCCGCCGCTGGTGCCCACTACCGGCCACCCCTACAACCCGGTCGTCACGCTCAATGGCTGGACGCTTCCCTGGCGCATGAACAACGGCGTCAAGGAGTTCCACCTGGTGGCCGAGCCGGTGGTGCGCGAAATGTCTCCGGGCTTCAAGGCCCATCTGTGGGGTTACAACGGCCAGTCGCCCGGCCCGACCATCGAGGTGGTGGAAGGCGACCGGGTGCGCATCTTTGTCACCAACAAACTGCCGGAGCACACCAGCGTGCACTGGCACGGGCAGCGCCTGCCCAACGGCATGGACGGCGTGTCGGGCCTGACCCAACCCGCCATTGCACCGGGCAAGACCTTTGTCTACGAATTCGTGGCCCGGCGCCCGGGCACCTTCATGTACCACCCGCATGCCGACGAGATGACGCAGATGGCCATGGGCATGATGGGCTTCTGGATCACCCACCCGAAGGCGAAGCACCCGCTGATTGACGAGGTGGACCGTGACTTTGTGTTCCTGCTCAACGCCTACGACATCGACCCGGGCGCCTACACACCCAAAATCATGACCATGCTCGACTTCAACCTGTGGAGCTGGAACAGCCGGGTCTTTCCGGGCATTGACCCGCTGGTGGTGCGCAAGAATGACAAGGTGCGCATCCGCATGGGTAACCTGACCATGACCAACCATCCCATCCATCTGCACGGGCATGAATTTGTCGTGACCGGCACCGATGGCGGCCCCACACCGAAAGCGGCGCGCTGGCATGAGGTGACGACCGACGTGGCCGTGGGCCAGATGCGGCAGATCGAGTTCCTGGCCGACGAGGAAGGGGACTGGGCCTTTCATTGCCACAAGAGCCACCACACCATGAATGCGATGGGCCACGACGTGCCCACGATGATTGGCGTGGACCACCGCCAGGTCGCACGGGACATCACCAACGTGATTCCCGACTACATGGTGATGGGCGAACGCGGCATGGCCGACATGGCCGAGATGGAAATGCCCCTGCCCGACAACACCGCGCCCATGATGACAGGCACGGGACCTTTCGGCTCTGTCGAGATGGGCGGCATGTTTTCAGTGCTGAAAGTGCGCAAGGACCAGAAGCCCGGTGACTACAAGGACCCAGGCTGGCACAAGCACCCGGCCGGTGAAGTCGCCTATGAATGGACGGGCTCTCTGCCTAACCCCGCACGTTTTGCCGCAGAGGGAGGAAAATCAATGCCCGTTCAGAACATGCCGATGAAAGAAGTCGAAGTCCAGGTCCGCAAGCCCATGGGCGCCATGAAACACTGACATACCAGACACTGACAAACCAGGCATCGATATGAAGCACGCATACATTTTTTTACCAATATCGTTGAAAAGGCATTCCATGAAATTACGTAACACCCTGCTCGCGCTGCCTTGCGCGTTGCTGTCCCTGTCGGCGCTGGCGGCGGGCAACCACAGCGGTTCCCACGCGGACGACGCGATCGGCAAGCCTGGCGTCGCATCTCGGGTGACACGCACGGTGGTCGTCGACATGACGGATGACATGCGCTTTCACACCTCGAAAATTCCCGTCACGCAGGGCGAGACGATCCGCTTCGTCGCCAGGAACCTTGGCAAGGTCAAGCACGAGTTGGTGCTGGGCTCGGAAAAAGACCTGAAGGAGCACTACGAAGTGATGAAAAAAAACCCGGAGATGGAGCACGAAGACGCCAACATGGTGACGGTCGCGCCAGGCAAAAGCGGCGAGATCATCTGGCAATTCACCCGGGCGGGCAAGGTCGACTTCGCCTGCCTGCAGCCCGGGCACTATGAGGCCGGCATGAAGGGGCTGGTGAATGTAGCCAACAGCAAGGTACTGATTAAAGAAAATGGTAAAGGAGATGGCCATGCAGACCATAAACATTGAGAACGTTTCCCGCCGGGCGGCGCTCCGGCTGCCGCTGGCTGCACTTGCGGCTGCGCTGCTCACGCAACCCCTGCACGCGCTGGCACGCAGCGGCCCGCCCCAGATCACGGTCTGGAAAGACCCGGACTGCGGCTGCTGCCAGGACTGGGTCAAGCACCTGGAAGCCGGTGGCTTTCAGGTGCAGGTGAACAGCGGCGGTAATACCGCAGCCAGAACCCGGCTCGGCGTGCCTGAAAAGCTGGGCTCCTGCCACACCGCGCTGGTGGGCGGCTATGCCATCGAGGGCCATGTGCCCGCCCGGGAAATCCACCGTCTGTTGAAAGAGCGTCCATCGGTCATCGGCCTTGCCGTGCCCGGCATGCCGGTCGGCTCACCGGGTATGGATGCACCGGTTTATGGCGGGCGCAAGGACCCGTATGACGTGCTCCTCATCAACCGCGATGGCAGCAGCCGTGTTTATCAAAGTTACCACCGCACCTGAAGGATCATTCGATGCAAAGCTTTAAACCCCTGATCACCGTTCTTCTGGCTGCTTGCGCCCTGAGCGCCTTTGCACAGGCCCCCTCATCGACGACCGAGGCCGAGGTCCGCAGGGTCGACAAGGATGCCGGCAAGATCACGCTCAAGCATGGCGAGATCAAAAACCTCGAGATGCCCGGCATGACCATGGTGTTTCAGGTCCAGGACCGCGCCCTGCTGGAGCAGGTAAAGGCTGGCGACAAGGTCAGCTTCACCGCGGACAAGATCAACGGGGCGTATACCGTGTTGTCCATTCAGGCCCTCAAGTAAGCGGTCTATTTATCTATCCATTGATCATTGCTCCTGCGGTTCAATCTCTCCGAATTGGAAATTGAACCTCCCGCAGCCCGGCGGACGTGTTGAAAAAGGGCAACCGATGCACTGCCCCATCTTCTGGAGACTGGAATGAGGAAACTTCTATTTTCGCGGCCCACACTGGTGCTGGCGGCGCTGTTCGCGGCGGTCACCCTGGCACCGGCGCACGCCGGCCCGCCACCGGCTACCCAGACAGAAGTGGTCAGCGCCCGGGTCGTCCAGGTCGACGCTGACCGCGGCATCGTGACGCTTCGGCACGAGCGCATCAAGAGCATCGACATGGGCGCCATGACCATGCCTTTCAAGGTGAAAGATCCGGCCATGCTGAAGCCGCTCAAAGCCGGCGACAAGATTCGCTTTTCAGTGGAGCTGCAAGATGACGAGCCGGTCATCACCCGGATCCGGGCGACGAAATGAAGAAGGGCATCCATGCGCTAGCGCGCCCTGCCCCGTCGACCCTGCGCTGAGGCGCGTCTGCCTGCGAATCCGCGCAAGTTCCGTCCGCGTTTACCTGGCCAGCCTGGCGGTCTGCGCAGTGGGCGGCTGGTTTGCCTTTGTGCAGCCTCTGCTGCAGGCGTTTTGAACGCCCTCCATGCTATGGTTCGCAACATGCCTAAAACCATACGCTACACGCTGCTATCGCTGCGCGATCTGGCCGTCTCCGCCGGCCCTTTCATTTTGCTGGCCGTCTCGCTGCTGGTGCTGGCCTACTGGTGGCTGGATCCGAATCCGCCCAAGCGGGTGGTTCTGGCCACAGGCCCTGCACAGAGCGCCTATGAAGAGTTTGGCAAGCGCTACGCACGCATTCTTGCGAAGGATGGCATCGAGGTCGTGTTGCTGCCCTCCGAAGGATCGGCCGCCAATTTGCAGCTGCTGCGCGAGGGCAAGGCCGACCTGGGATTCGTGCAGGGTGGCACGGGCGAAGCGGGCGTGGACAACGATGAAAAGCTGGAATCGCTGGGCAGCCTGTTCCTGGAACCGGTATGGCTGTTTTACCGGGAGGCCGCTGCACGCAAAGTCACGTCAGAGGCCAACGCAAGCATGGGGGCTACCGAGCGTAGCGCAGGGCCGCCCCAAGCAAGCTCAGCCCCCTCGGGGGGCAGCGCAGCACGCGAAGCGGCAAGCGTGGGGGCTACATTGAGCGCCTTGACGCAACTGCAAGGCTTGCGCGTCAACGTCGGCACCCCCGGCAGCGGTGTGCCTAACCTGATGAGCAAGCTGCTCGAAAGCAACCGCATTGACGGCAGCGCGCTGAAAATTTCCCGACTCGAACAAACCCCCGCCACCGTCGCCTTTCTCGGCGGCGAGCTCGACGCCATTGTGTTCGCGTCGGCCCCCGAGTCGCTCATGGTGCAGATGCTGCTGCAAACGCCCGGCGTCAAGCTCATGGACTTTGCGCAGAGTGAAGCCTACTCGCGACGCTTTGAGTTCCTGAGTCCTGCGGTGCTGCCGCGCGGCGTGGTGGATCTGGCCGCCAATATTCCACCGCAGGATGTCCGCCTGGTCGCGCCCACCACCACCTTGCTCACGCGGGCCGGCACGCATCCGGCGCTGCTGCAGCTGTTTGCGCTGGCCGGCAACGAGATCCATGGCAGTGCCGGCTGGTTCAAGCGGGCGCGCGAATACCCGAATGTGAAGAACAACGAATTGCCGGTGGCCAAAGAGGCCGAGCGCAGCATTCAGGCCGGTGCGCCGCTGCTGCAGCGCTACCTGCCCTTCTGGGTGGCCAACCTGGTCGAACGCATGTGGCTGGTCATGGGCATCATCATCGCGGTGCTGCTGCCGCTGTCGCGCATCGTGCCGCCGCTCTATGAGTTTCGGGTGCGTTCGCGCATTTTCAGATGGTATGGCCAGCTGCGAAACATCGAGAGCCGGGCCGGGCAGGCAGAGGCTACGGGCCCGCTGATTGACGAGCTCAACCAGATGGAAAGCCGCGCCGAAAAAATTGTCGTCCCGCTGTCCTACACCGACGAGCTCTATGCGCTGCGCAACAACATCCAGCTGGTGCGCCAGAAGCTGCAACAGCGGTAGCGCCACTGGCGACAGTAGCGGCCCGTCAAGCATCGCCCACCCCGGTGGCGGTACAGGAAAGCTTGACCGCCGGCGCTCCGGTAAACACGTGTGGAGCGCAGGCGCTCAAGCCGTTTTTCCTGGCTGTTCAGGCTTCAGGGCCTGCCAGCTTCCTCTTCCATCCTCTCCTGATGATTCAGGGGAAAGTGAAGTTGGTAGTGATCGTGGCGCCGGACGTCAACACGGGGAGCATGGCCGTCTTGTCCGAAAATCCGGTCAGGCTTGCCCGCAGCGTGTATTTGCCGGCAGCGCCCGCATCGGCCACAAATACCAGCGGGCCGGGTACTGCCACGTAGGGCGCCACTTGCGGCGCGTCGACGGGCAGCAGGTAGGAATAGTTGCCCAGGCCATCCACAAAACGCCCCGCCACTTCCACCGTGGTGCCGCCCGTCAGGATCTGTTGCGCACGCACCAGGGTGTCCAGCGGTGCAGTGCCGTTCACGGTACCGGTGGCGGAAACCGGTGGGTTGAGCGCGGTGCCGGCGGTATTGAGGGCCGTCACCGTGTCTGTCACCACAGGCACGCTGGTGACGACGGCCGTGGCGCGGCCCGATCCTGTGAGTACCAGCGTATAGCTGCCCGGGGCAACCGGTTGACCCCGACCTCAGGAAGTATCCTGTTCAGAAGGCAGAGGCTGTCGACAGATCAACCCGTCAGCGCAGGTGGTCGACTGATTTCCCTGACAGCCTGCCTTACAAATCCAGGGCCTTCCACCCGTCCAGCCCCAGCTTTTCCAGCGTCGCGATGTTCTGTTCAAAAATCGCATCAGCCTCGGGAAAGGCCGCCACCGCACGCGCCACACTCTCCTCGCGCAGCAGGTGCAGGATGGCGAACGGCGCGCGGTTGGTGTAGTTGCTGATGTCGTCGGGTTCGGTACCGTCAAACTGGAACTGCGGATGAAAGCTGGCCAGCTGGACCACGCCGTCAAGGCCGTGCTCGTCCACCACGCCTTCGGCGATTTCCAGGAAATCGTTGAAGTCCAGGAAGTCTTCGAACAGCGTGGGGTGAATCAGCAGCGTGGTATCGACCTCTTCGGCCGGCGTGGCCACCAGCAGGTCCAGCTCGCGGTCCAGCTCTTCGAGCAGGTCGTCCGCATGCCGGGCATGGCTCACCACCAGGCGCACCTGGTTCTTCACGTACACCGCCTTGGCAAACGGGCACAGGTTAAGCCCGATCACGGCTTTTTCGAGCCAGTGACGGGTTTGAGTCAGGACTTCGTCGTCGGTCATACCTATCTCCAGGGAGCTACACGCAGTGAGCGATCGTGGGGATTCTTCACCCCAGCAGGGGCCGCGGAACCGGCTTAGCCGGGCCGCAGGCGCAGCGGCCCCCCCGGGGGGCAGCGCATTACACGAAGTGAAAAGCGTGGGGGCTCAATGCAATGCCTTAAAGCGCACGCGCTTGGGCTTGGCACCCTCTTCACCCAGGCGTTTTTTCTTGTCGGCTTCGTATTCCTGGTAGTTGCCGTTGAAGAAGGTCCACTGGCTGTCGCCTTCGGCGGCCAGGATGTGCGTGGCAATGCGGTCGAGGAACCAGCGGTCGTGGCTGATGACCATGACGGAGCCGGCGAATTCGAGCAGTGCGTCTTCGAGCGCGCGCAGGGTTTCCACGTCGAGGTCATTGGACGGTTCGTCAAGCATCAACACGTTGCCGCCGGCGATCAGTGTCTTGGCCAGGTGCAGGCGCCCGCGCTCACCGCCCGACAGCATGCCGACGCGTTTTTGCTGGTCGGCGCCGTTGAAGTTGAAGCGTCCCGCATACGCGCGGCTGGGCATGGTGAATTTGCCGACGGTGAGCAGGTCAAGGCCGCCCGAGATATCTTCCCAGACGGTTTTTTCGTTGGCCAGGTCATCACGGTGCTGGTCCACAAAAGCCATGCGCGCTGTCTTGCCGATCGCCACTTCGCCGCTGTCCGGCTGCTCTTTGCCGGCAATCAGCTTGAACAACGTGGACTTGCCCGCACCGTTGGGGCCGATGATGCCGACGATGGCGCCGGCCGGCACCTTGAAGCTCAGGTTGTCGATCAACAGGCGGTCGCCGAAGGACTTGCTGACGCCCTTGAACTCAATGACCTCATTGCCCAGACGCTCGGCCACCGGGATGAAAATCTCGTTGGTCTCCACGCGTTTCTGGTATTCAAAATCAGACAGCTCTTCAAAACGTGCCAGACGCGACTTGCTCTTGGCCTGGCGCGCTTTCGGGTTCTGGCGTGACCACTCCAGTTCCTTTTTCAGCGCCTTGGCGCGGGCCTCTTCACCCTTTTGCTCCTGGGCCAGCCGTTCACCTTTCTGGTCGAGCCAGCTGCTGTAGTTGCCTTTCCAGGGAATGCCGTGGCCGCGGTCCAGTTCCAGAATCCATTCGGCCGCGTTGTCCAGGAAGTAACGATCATGGGTGATGGCCACCACGGTGCCCGAATAGCGCTGCAGAAACTGCTCCAGCCAGTCCACCGATTCGGCGTCCAGGTGGTTGGTCGGCTCGTCCAGCAGCAGCATGTCGGGCTTGGACAGCAGCAGGCTGCACAAGGCCACGCGGCGTTTTTCACCACCCGACAGAACACTGATCTGGGCGTCCCAGGGCGGCAGGCGCAGCGCGTCGGCGGCAATCTCGAGCTGGTGCTCGGAATCTGTACCCGAGGTGGCGATGATGGCTTCCAGGCGAGCCTGCTCGGCGGCCAGGGCATCAAAGTCGGCATCGGGCTCGCCGTAGGCCGTGTACACCGCTTCGAGCTGGGCCTTGGCGGCAAATACCGCACCCATGCCGGCCTCGACACTCTCGCGCACCGTGTGCCCGGGGTCGAGCTTGGGCTCCTGCGGCAGATAGCCAATGTTCAGCCCCGGCATCGGGGTGGCTTCGCCTTCGATCTCGGTGTCCAGGCCGGCCATGATCTTGAGCAGCGTGGACTTGCCGGAGCCGTTGGTGCCCAGCACGCCAATCTTGGCGCCTGGGAAAAAGCTGAGCGACACCTCTTTGAGAATTTGGCGCTTGGGCGGCACGATTTTGCCGACCTTGTTCATGGTAAATACGTACTGGGCCATCAGGATCAACTTTGGTAAAAATGAAAAACAATGCAAAAAAACGGGCTGCACGCGGCCTGTAACCGCTATTTTTACAGGCTTTTTGCAGGGTCATCTGCAGGCTAAAACCACGCGCTGCGCCTCTGGGGCAACGCCTTTTGGCAAGGCGTGTTTTTTGCGTGAACCCTCCGATTATCGTTCCGTGCGACAATACGCGGGTTGCTGGCTCCAGTTGCCTGCAACATTTGGGCACATCCCGGGTATTACTTTCAGTACTTACTTACGATGTTTTTTGGCCCGATTTTCTGATCCCATCTGCCTTTGACTGGCGGGTTGCTTTCAAACAAGGCGCCCAACAGGCCGATCTATAGCACCCCAGCGGTGCAACACCATGACATTTGAAGAATTGAAATTGGCCCCGGCCATTCTTAAAGCCGTGCTTGAGCAAGGTTATGACACCCCCACGCCCATCCAGGCCCAGGCGATTCCCGCCGTGCTGGCCGGCGGCGACCTGCTCGGCGGCGCCCAGACGGGTACCGGCAAGACTGCCGCGTTCACCCTGCCCTTGCTGCAGCGCCTGTCTACCGAACCCCGGTTGACCAACCGGCGCGGCGTCAACGCCGTGCGCGCCCTCATCATGACGCCGACCCGCGAGCTGGCCGCGCAGGTCGAAGAAAGCGTACGCACCTACGGCAAGTATCTGGAACTCACCTCCATGGTGATGTTCGGCGGTGTCGGCATGGGGGCCCAAATCGACAAACTGCGCCGCGGCGTGGACATCCTGGTGGCCACCCCCGGCCGCCTGCTCGACCATGCAAGCCAGGGCACGCTGGACCTGAGCCAGGTACAGATCCTGGTGCTCGACGAAGCCGACCGCATGCTCGACATGGGCTTCATCCACGACATCAAGAAGGTGCTGGCGCTGGTGCCCAAGCACAAGCAGTCGCTGCTGTTCAGCGCCACCTTCAGCGACGAGATCCGCGAACTGGCCAATGGCCTGCTGCGTGACCCCCTGCACATTCAGGTGACGCCGCGCAACACCACCGTGCAGCGCATCACGCAGACAATCCATCCGGTGAGCCGCAGCAAAAAGAAGGCGCTGCTGACCCACATCATCAACGAGCACAACTGGAGCCAGGTGCTGGTGTTCACCCGCACCAAGTTTGGCGCCAACAATGTGGCCGAGCACCTGACCAAAAACGGCATCGAAGCCATGGCCCTGCACGGCAACAAGAGCCAGACCGCCCGCACCCAGGCGCTGCAGGGTTTCAAGGACGGCACGATTCGCGCGCTGGTCGCCACGGACATCGCAGCCCGCGGCATTGACATCGACGAGCTGCCGCACGTGGTGAACTACGAGATCCCCAACGTCAGTGAAGACTATGTGCACCGCATCGGCCGCACCGGCCGCGCCGGCAATAGCGGCGAGGCGGTGAGCCTGGTGTGTCTGGACGAAGAAGGCTTCATGCAGGACATTGAGCGCTTTACCAAGCAGAACATTGAAAAAGTGCTGGTGCCAGGTTTTGAAGCCGAGCCCGGCGAAAGAGCCGAGCCGCTGGCCATGGGTCGCCAGACCATCTGGGGCGGCCTCGGCAAGCCCCCGAGCCGCGAAGTGATGCAGGCTGCCGCCAAGGCAGCACGCAGCGAAATGATGCAGCGCATTCGTGACACCAAAGGCTCCCAGCCTGCGCGTGGCGCGAATGGCGGTGGTAACGGCAGCGGTAATGGCGGCGGCAACGGCCGCGGACGTGGCCCCGCCGGTGGCGGCAATGGCAGTGGCAATGGCAGTGGGCGCGGCCCGCGCACCCCCAACCCAGGCCAGCCTCGCCAGAATTCGGGTTATTCGCAAGGCGGTCAGCCTGCCCAGCCGAGACATGCGCAGGCGCGTCAGCGCGACGAGCAACCCCGTGCGCCGAGGAATGACTCACGCAGCGAGCCCCGCAATGACTTTGACAACCATCAGCCCGCCAGCCACGCCTCTTCCGGGTTCCCATCATCCGGCCAACCCACCGGCAACCGCAACAACTTCCGGGGCAACCGCTCCGGCGGTGGCGGCGGCTCGGGTGGCGCTGGTGGCCGGGGCAACGGGCCTCGTCGGCCAGGCGGTCCTGGCTCGTTTACTGGCCGATAAGGCCTACTCGACGGTCTACGCGGTGGGCCGTCGCGCACCAGCCCGGCAGCACGCCCGGCTGGTGGTGCAGGTGACGGATTCGTTCCACGGATTTACCGCACCGGCGGCCGATGACATCTTCATCGCGCTGGGCACCACGATCAAGGTGGCGGGCAGCCGCGAGGCTTTTCGCCTCGTTGATTTTGATGCGGTGGTGGTAGTGGCACGCGCGGCTCGCGCCGCCGGCGCCACCCGCCTGGGTGTCGTCAGCGCCATGGGTGCTGATAGCCAGTCGCCGGTTTTCTACAACCGCGTCAAAGGCGAAATGGAAGATGCCGTTAAGGGCTTGGGGTTTGAGACCGTGGTGATCGCGCGTCCCTCCCTGCTCGCAGGCGACCGCGCCTCGCTGAGGCAGGCGCAACGCCCCGGTGAAAAATGGGCGCTGGCCGCCATGGCTTTGTTCAAATTATTGATCCCGAACAACTACCGGGCCATCCCGGCGGACGATGTGGCCGCCGCCCTGATCACCGCTGTACAGCTTGGCCGGCCCGGCCCTCGCGTGCTGCTTTCAGGCGAAATGCGGTCGCACTGAGTTTTCCCGGGCCTCCAGTGTGGTGCTGCACGCTATCCCGTACATAAAACCGCGTCTTTTTACCCATGTCGGCGTTGCAAATCCGCGCAATAGCGGAACTATTGCTATGGTTTGCGCCTTGCCCTGAACAAAAATCCATCGGTTTTATTTGTACCGTCAAGCATGCAACACCACACTAGTGGACTGTAACGATTGAATCGGGAGTAATGCGCCGTGACAGATCGCAGTATTTCCACTTTACGGGTTTGGGTTGCTCGTTGTACTGACGGATGTAGCGCATGAGCTTTCTCTTGAGATCAGGCAAGGACGTAAACACGCCACGGGCGATGACATCGCGCTCGATCTTGGCAAACCACAACTCCACTTGGTTGAGCCAGGACGAGTACGTCGGGGTGAAATGCATATGAACGTTGCTGTGAGTGGCCAGGAACTCGTCAACATGCTTTGTCTTGTGGGCCGAGAGGTTGTCCGCGATGACGTGGATCTCTTTGCCCTTGGGCTGATTGGCCACGATGTCGGTGAGAAACGCCACGAACTCGGCCGAGGTGTGCCGAGCTGCGGTCTTGCCCATCACCTCGCCGGTCTTGGTGTTGAAGGCGGCGTACAGCGAGAGCGTGCCGTGCCGGAAATACTCAAAGCCGTGCCGCTCGGCGCGCCCCGGTGACAGCGGCAGCACCGGGTCCAGGCGATCCAGCGCCTGAATCGCGGTCTTCTCATCGACACTGAACACCACGGCGTTCTGAGGCGGGTTCAGGTACAGCCCGATGACATCAGCCGCCTTGCTCTCGAAGTCCGGATCGTTGGAGGTGAGATAGCCTTCGAGCAGATGCGGCTTGATGCCGTGCTTGGCCCAGATTCTGGCCACCGTCATGTGCGAGATGTCGCCGCCCAGTTCGGCCGCCAACTTGCGCGAAGACCAGTGCGTGGAGCCGTCAGCAGGCTTGTGTTTGGTGGTGCGCGCCAGCACCCGCGCTTCCATGTGATCGGTCACCTTGTAGCGCTCGCGCCCGGCATGACGAGCGAACAGGCCGGCCAGGCGATCACTTTCAAAGCGCTTGCTCCAGCGATCGATGTAGCTGTCGCTGCAATCCAGCTTGGTGCGAATCTCCGCCCAAGTGAGCCCATCGGCCAGCAGCAGGATCAATCGGGCGTGGCGCGCCGAATCGGCTCGGGCGTTCCTCGCTGCAGCTTGCTGTTGAAGTTCCATGCGTTCGCTTTTGGTCAGTTTCATCGCAACCTCCATGGCCACAATGATACTTCCGTTTTAAACGTTACAGTCCACTAG
>NZ_JBFUJO010000014.1:0-137199 GCF_056401355.1 Polaromonas sp. P4_F4
CAACAAGCACACGGTGCAACTGTGGACAGAGTGGGTCTCGCGAGGCCTCTCGGCCACGAAGGATTGCGGGCGGCTATTCACGTTGATCGCACAATGCAGGGTCGGCCATCGACCCGGACGCATCGAGCCGCGAATGCGAAAACGAAGGCCCAAACCCTACCCCTGGTTGAAGGTGCCCCGCGACCAGGCTCGCCGACACGTCCAGAGGCATGGTCATGCCTATGAGCCAAAGTAAGTGCCATTCCGTTTAAGGAAACTCCCATGCGTCGGCGCATGGACAGCCGTTACGACGGCACGGCGCCGAAAAACAGGCCAGCGCGGCGCGATCCACCGGCTACATAACCCGACCTGCGGCAGGTTGACAGACTGAGAGACTGACGGTCAGCAGGTCAGTACTAGTTGGGATCCCACTCCGACAACCGCCCCGACACCAGCCCAAAGCGCCGGCCGCACCGCGTTGCCAGCGTTTCATCATGCGTCACCAGTACAAACGCGGTGCCGAAGTCGCGCGCCAGTTGCAGCATCAGTTCAAACACACCATCGGCCGTAGACCTGTCGAGGTTGCCGGTTGGCTCGTCTGCCAGCACGCAGGCGGGCTGCGTGACCAGTGCGCGCGCAATCGCCACGCGCTGGCGCTCGCCGCCTGAGAGCTCGGACGGGCGATGATGGATGCGGTCCTTCAGGCCCACGCTTGCCAGCATGTTGGTAGCGGTTTGCGCAGATTCCGCTGGGGTTTGGCGCCTGATCCATAAGGGCATGGCGACGTTGTCGAGGGCGCTGAACTCGGGCAGCAGATGGTGGAACTGGTAGACAAAGCCCAGGTGCTGGTTGCGCAAGCGTCCCTGCTCGGCCGCTGACAGCGTTGACAGGGTTTGGCCCATCAGCTCGACCTGCCCGCCGGTGGGCGCATCCAGCCCGCCCATCAAATGCAGCAAGGTGCTTTTGCCCGAACCCGAAGCGCCGACGATGGCCAACGTTTCGCCGGCGTGCACCTGCAGGTCTACGCCGCGCAGCACGGTCAGGTCAATGGGGCCTTCGTGGAAGCGTTTGGTGAGGCCTTGGGCTTTCAGCACGACTTTGTTTTGGAGCGGGGAGCCCTCACCCCCGCCCTCTCCCAGGGGGAGAGGGAGTGAAGCCCCGGGGAGCGAAGCCTTGGGGAGCGAAGCCTCGCGGAGTGAATCCATGTTGTCTTTATTCATAACGCAGGGCCTCGGCCGGGTTCACCTGGCTGGCGCGCCAGCTGGGGTAAATGGTCGCCAGAAATGCCAGCACCAGCGAGATGACAGCAATCGGCATGATGTCGGCGTACTGCGGCTCGCTGGGCATGCGGCTGATCAGGTAGATGTCGCGGGGCAGGAAGCTCGCATTGAGCAGCCGCTCCAGCGCCGGCACGATGACATCGATATTGAGGGCGATGCCCAGGCCCAGCAGCAGGCCCGAGAAGGTGCCGATCACGCCGACCAGGGCGCCTTGCACCATGAAGATCTTCATGATGCTCTGGGGGCTGGCGCCCAGGGTGCGCAGGATGGCGATGTCGGCGCGCTTGTCGGTCACCGTCATCACCAGCGTGCTGACCAGGTTGAAGGCCGCCACCGCCACGATCAGCGTCAGGATGATGAACATCATGCGTTTTTCGAGCTGCACCGCCGCAAACCAGGTCTTGTTCTGCCGTGTCCAGTCGCGAATCAGCAGGTCCCCGGTCAGGCTTCTGGACAGTTCCAGCGCCACCTCGCGCGCCTGGTGCAAATCTTTCAGCTTGATGCGGATGCCGGTAGGGCCCTCCAGCCTGAAAATCCTGGCGGCATCGTCCTGGTGCAGCATGACGAGCGCGGAGTCGTATTCAAAGTGGCCTGAATCAAAGGTGCCCACCACCGTCATTTGCTTGAGGCGCGGCACCACGCCCGCCGGCGTGACCTGGCCGCTGGGCGCAATCAGGGTGACGGTGTCGCCTTCGCGCACCCCCATGGACCGCGCCAGTTCGCCGCCCAGCACCACGCCAAAACCGCCGCTGACCAGCTTGGGAAAGGCGGTGTCCTTCAATTGCGCAGCCAGGTCGGTGACCTGCCCTTCCAGCGCCGGATCGATGCCGCGCACCAGCGTGCCTTTCATGTCTTCGCCGCGCGCGAGCAGGGCCTGCGCGGCAATAAAAGTGGCAGCGCCTGCGACCTGCGGGTTGGCCTTGATCTCGGCCAGGGTTTTCTGCGGGTCGGGCAAGGCAGTGCCATTGGGCGCGAACACCTCGATGTGCGAAATCACGCCAAGCATGCGGTCGCGCACTTCCTTCTGGAAGCCGTTCATCACGCTCAACACGATGATCAGCGCAGCCACACCCAGCGCGATGCCCAGCATGGACACGCCCGAAATAAAAGAGATAAAGCCGTTGCGCCGCGTGGCCCGGCCAGCCCGGGTGTAGCGCCAGCCCAGAATCAACTCGTAGGGGATTTGCATTCTTAACCTGGCAACCGCAGCTGACCGCTTGTGACTGATCTGAACGAACATTTGTAAATTGACATTTCTTGCCTTCACGACCGATATCGTTGAACGAACACGCTGCACACCCGAGGACGGGCGCGTCCAGCTACCGTTACCAGGTTCAATTGTGGCATCCCGGACAATAGCCCCATGCCAGCCCCGTCCTCATCCCCGCCAGCTTCCCCGCCCCCTCACCTGCTGATTCCATTTGCAGCCTGCAGCACGGAGGCATGGCTGCCGGCCATGCAGGCGTTGCCACGCGACAGCACGCGTCATCTCGGCGAGCTGCTGCGCGGCATGAAACAGACACACATGGATACGGGCGAGCCCTATTCGCTGTCGCCGCCGCATGAACGCGCTCTGGGCCGGGCGCTGGGCCTGGTTCAGCCCGGCACGCCGGATGGCCTGATTCCCTGGGCGGCCAGGGATGCAGCCGGGCAGCGGCATGACGCGGGCAACAAAGCCTGGGCCTGGATCACGCCCTGCCACTGGGCCATGGGGCGCGAACACGCCACGCTGACCGACCCGGCCGCGCTGGCCCTGCGCGAAGACGAATCGCGCGCCCTGCTGGCGGCCATGCAACCCTACTTTGAAACCGACGGCATTACGCTGCATTACCTGTCACCCGAGCGCTGGCTGGCCGAGGGCGAGCTGTTTCGCACCCTGCCCACGGCCTCGCTGGACCGGGTGCTGGGCCGCAACGTGGATGCGTGGTTGCCCGACGCCGGCAGCACCAGCCACCGCACGCAGGAGGCACACGATGTGAAAAGCGCAGCGGCCAAAATCATGCGCCGCCTGCAAAATGAAATGCAGATGCTGCTTTACACGCACCCTTTGAATGACGAGCGGGCCACGCGACGCCAGTTGCCGGTCAACTCCTTCTGGCTCAGTGGTACCGGCGCATTGCCGTCCTTGCCGGCGCCCGGGGTGAATGGGCAGGTCAGCGTGCCGCGCGGCCTGGCCCAGGCCGCCTTTCATGATGACTGGGCCGCTTATGCACAAGCCTGGGCCGCACTGGACGCGGGTGAAATCGCCGGCCTGCTGAAACGCCAGCGCATGGGCGAGTCCGTGCGCCTGACCTTGTGCGGTGAGCGCAGCGCCCAAACCTATGAAAGCAGCCGCCCCGGCCTGTTTGCCAGAGTTTCAAGCCTTTTAACCCCCACCCCACCGGTGGAAGAAGTACTCAAACAACTCTGATCAAACAGCTCTAATCAGGCAGTTCCAATCAGGCAGCTCTAGGAATGACAGCAAGAATGACAGTAAGAATCACGCCATGAAAATACAGGTACGCGACGTGCCGCCGCGCAGCGTCTGGGCGCTGCAGCAGGGCGGCGTTCACCCCTTGCTGGCTCAGCTCTATGCGGCGCGGGGTGTTCACTCGATGGACGAACTCGACGACGGGCTGGGTAAATTGCTGCCGCCGGCCTCGCTGCGCGGCAACCGCGAAGCCGCGCAGTTGCTGGCCGATGCCATGGCCGCCGGGAAGAAAATCTGCGTGGTGGCCGACTATGACTGCGACGGCGCCACCGCCTGCGCCGTGGCCCTGCGCGGCCTGCGCCTGCTGGGCGCACAGAACGTGAGCTACCTGGTGCCCGACCGGGTGATTGACGGCTACGGCCTCACGCCGCCGATAGCCGAGCGGGTGAAGGCCACCGGCGCGGATGTGCTGGTCACTGTGGACAACGGCATTGCCAGCCTGGAGGGCGTGGCACGGGCCAAGGCGCTGGGCATGCAGGTACTGGTGACCGACCACCACCTGCCGGCGCTGCATGACGGCCAGGTGGTGCTGCCCGCCGCCGACGTGATCGTCAACCCGAACCAGCCCGATTGCAGCTTTGAAAGCAAATCGATGGCCGGTGTGGGCGTGATGTTTTATGTGCTGCTGGCGCTGCGCGCCGAACTGCGCGAGCGTGGCGTGTTCGGCCGTCCCGCCGCCGGGCCGCCCCTAGGGGGGACAGCCCCCTCGGGGGGCAGCACAGCACACGAAGTGGCAAGCGTGGGGGCCATTCCTCAACCGAAGCTGGACACACTGCTGCCGCTGGTCGCACTCGGCACGGTGGCCGAT
This sequence comes from Polaromonas sp. P4_F4, assembly GCF_056401355.1. Classification (NCBI taxonomy): domain Bacteria; kingdom Pseudomonadati; phylum Pseudomonadota; class Betaproteobacteria; order Burkholderiales; family Comamonadaceae; genus Polaromonas; species Polaromonas sp. P4_F4. The sequence continues at coordinate 4,538 of NZ_JBFUJO010000014.1, forward strand.
GTGGTCAGGCTGGACGCCAACAACCGCCGCCTGGTGGCGCAGGGACTCAAGCGCATTCGTGCGGGCGCGCTGCCGGCCGGCCTGGCAGGCCTGTTCACCGCAGCCGGCCGCCACGCAGCGCTGGCCACCACCTTCGATTTCGGCTTTGCACTCGGCCCGCGCATCAATGCGGCTGGCCGCCTCGCCGACATGACGCTGGGCATTGAATGCCTGCTCACGGATGACGCGGCGCGGGCCGGCGAGCTGGCCCGCATGCTGGACGGCATCAACCGCGAACGCCGGGACATCGAGGCGGGCATGCGCGAGCAGGCCCAGCTGGCGGCTGACGCCATGATTGATGAGGATGAAGAACCGCCGCCGGCCATCGCGATTTTTGACCCCGAGTTTCACGAAGGCGTGGTCGGCATCGTGGCCTCGCGCATCAAGGACAAACTGCACCGCCCGACCTTTGTCTTTGCCGCCAGCCAGGCACCGGGCAAGGAGCACGAGCTCAAGGGTTCAGGCCGCTCGATTGCCGGCTTTCATCTGCGCGACGCGCTGGACCTGGTCGCCAAACGCCACCCGGGCGTGCTGTTGCGCTTTGGTGGCCACGCCATGGCGGCCGGCTGCACCATTGCCGAAGAGCGCTTTGAGCAGTTCGAACAAGCGCTGCAACAAGTCGCCCACGAGTGGCTGGATGCCGCCACGCTGACGCGGCGCCTGGACACCGACGGTCCGCTGCCGGCCGAGTACCGCCGTACCGATGTGGTGGACACCTTGCACCGGGAAGTCTGGGGACAGGGGTTTGCGGCCCCCACCTTCAGCGAGGAAGTCGAAGTGGTGTCACAACGGCTGGTGGGTGAAAAACACCTGGCCCTGAAACTGAAGCATCAGGGCCAACCGGTGGACGGTATCTGGTTCGGTCACACCACGGCACTGCCCGCGCGCGTGACGATCGCGTTCAGGCTGGATGCCGATGAGTGGCAGGGCGTCAAGCGCGTGCGCTTTTTGGTAGAAGGCGCCGAGCTTTAGCGTGGTTTTGCAGGGTGTGTCGCGGGGGCTTGCGGGCGAGACGGCAACACCGCGCTGGTTGTCTGCCTGCGTGTAGAGGGCCCTGTCCGACGGTGCTTGGGTGGAGCCGCCTACAGTCCGGCGCAGGGGCGGCGGCAATGATTGGCGTATAGCTACGCTGCATCGGCGCGTCAACCACCCAAAGGACATCATGAACACCATCATTTACATCGTAGGCCTCGTCGTGATCATCGGCGTCATCCTGTCGTATTTCGGTTTTCGCTGAGCTCAGCCTGGCGAGCTGCGATAGCCAACTGGCGATGGCTAGCTGATGATGGCATAGTCTCCGCCACGCTCCAGGGCACGCTGGTAAGCCGGCCTGGCATGAATGCGCTGGAGAAAATCCATCAACCGGGGCCGGCTTGCGTTCAACCCGCCCCGCGCGGCAGCGGCTTCCAGCGGGAAACTCATCTGAATGTCGGCGCCGCTGAATTCGTCACCGGCAAACCAGCCGCTCTCGCCCAATGAGGCTTCCAGATAATCCAGATGCTGCCTGATCTGCGGCTCGATGAAGGATGCCTTGACCTTGCCGGCAATCGCCCGGGCGATCGGCTTGACCAAAAACGGCATGGGCGCGGTCTCAATCCTGTCGAACACCAGCTTGAGCAAGAGCGGCGGCATGGCCGAGCCCTCGGCGTAATGCAGCCAGTAGCTGTAGCGCAGACGCGCCGGCGTACCGGCAGCGGGGGCCAGGCGCCCCGCACCATGACGCTCGATGAGGTAGTCGATGATGGCCCCCGACTCCGCCAGCGTCAGGCCGCCGTCGGTGATGACGGGCGACTTGCCCAGCGGGTGCACAGCGCGCAGCGAAGCCGGCGCCAGCATGGTTTGGGGATCGCGCTCGTAACGCTGAATGTCATAGGCCAGGCCCAGCTCTTCAAGCAGCCAGACGATGCGCTGTGAACGGGAATTGTTCAGGTGGTGAAGGGTGATCATGGGCAATTCCCCGGTGAGATCAAAGGTCAAATCAAAGGCAAGGGTCAAATTGAGCAGCCATGGCAGGCAATGGCCTCTCCCTCTCCAATAGCAAAAACTGGGCCCCACCCGCGCCCGGTCAGCCGTATTCGCTGCAGCCGCAGGTCATAGCGCCTAAAATGGGATTGTGACGTTCAAAAACATCCTCAATGCCGATCTGCATTGCCATTCCGTCGTATCCGACGGCACCTTGACCCCGGAGGCCCTGGCAGAGCGCGCCAAAACCAACGGCGTGGAGTTGTGGGCCCTGACAGACCATGACGAGATTGGCGGCCAGCAGCGTGCCGCGGCCGCCGCCAGTGCGCAGGGGCTGTATTACCTCACCGGCACGGAAATATCGGTCACCTTTGCCGGCGAGACCGTGCACATTGTGGGCCTGGGTTTTGATGCCGACGATGCAGACTTGCAGCAAGGTCTGCGCAACACGCGGGGCGGGCGTGAGCAGCGCGCCATGGAAATGTCTGACGGCCTGGCCAAGGTAGGCATCAAAGGGGCTTACGAAGGGGCCCTGAAGTTTGTCGGCAACCCCGAGCTGATTTCGCGCACGCACTTTGCCCGCTTTCTGGTGGAGTCCGGCGTGTGCCGCGAAACAGCCGACGTCTTTCGCAAATACCTCACCGAAGGCAAACCCGGTTATGTGCCCCATCGCTGGGCCAATCTGCGTGACGCTGTGGGCTGGATCACGAAGGCCCAGGGCGTGGCGGTTATCGCCCATCCGGGCCGCTACAAGTTCACACCCAATGAAGAGTACGCGCTCTTCACCGAATTCAAGACGCATGGGGGGCAAGGGGTTGAAGTCGTCACGGGCAGCCACACCCCGCAGGAATACCTGAAATACGCCGAAACCGCCAGGGAATTCGGCCTGGCGGCCTCGCGCGGCAGCGACTTTCACAGCCCCGACGAGAGCCACACCGACCTGGGCACCTTGCCCTTTTTGCCGGGTGAACTCACCCCGGTATGGGACCTGCTGGCGGACCGGATCCAGTAATGGCCGGCCCCGCAAGAACCGCTCCCCACGCTCTGACCGGCATCGCGCTCCAGGTGGCGGCGATGGCCTGCTTTGCCCTGCTGGACACCACCACCAAATTCATCAGCGCGAGTGTGCCGGTGCTGATGGCCCTGTGGTTCCGCTATGCCTTCCAGGCGGTTGCCACCACGGCGGCCGTGCTGCCGACGCGCGGCCGCTCGCTGCTGCGCACGGCTCACCCCCGCTTTCAATGCCTGCGTGGCGTGCTGCTGCTGACCTCGAGCATGCTGGCGTTCTTCAGCCTCAAGTACATGCCAGTAGGCGAATTCACGGCCATCGTGATGATCTCGCCGCTCATCATCACCCTGCTCGCCTCGCTGACGCTGGGCGAGCGGGTCTCGGTGCTGCGCTGGGCGCTGGTGGTCGGCGGCTTCATGGGCACCCTGATCATCATCCGCCCGGGCGACGACACCTTTGACTGGACGATGCTGCTGCCGCTGGCGCTGGTGGCCTGCCACGCCTGGTTCCAGATCCTGACCAGCCGCCTCGCCCGCACTGAAGACCCCGTCACCATGCATTTTTATACCGGCTGGGTGGGCACACTGATCGCATCGCTGGCGCTGCCGTTTGCCTGGACGTGGCTGGACTCCTGGACGCTGTGGGCCGGCCTGATGCTCATGGGGGTCATGGGCACCGTTGGGCATTTCATGATGATCCTGGCCTATGGCCGGGCACCGGCGTCGACCCTGACACCCTTTCTCTACACCCAGATCGGCTTTGCCATGATCGGCGGCTGGCTGGCGTTTTCACATGTACCCGATCGCTGGTCGATACTCGGCATAGCGCTGATTGCGGTATGCGGTGCAGCCGGCGCGTGGCTGTCTGTGCGCGAGACCCGGGTGCCCGTTGCCCCCCCTGAATCCTGAAACACCGCCATGGCCCAGTTTTTCGAAGTTCATCCCGACAATCCCCAAATACGGCTGCTCAAACAGGCGGTGAACCTGCTTGCGCGCGGGGGCGTCGCAGCCGTACCGACCGACTCCAGCTACGCGCTGGTCTGCCATCTGGACGACAAGGCCGCGGCCGACAGCCTGCGCCGTATTCGCGGGGTGGATGACAAGCACCACCTCACGCTGCTGTGCCGCGACCTGAGCGAGCTGGCCAACTATGCGCGGGTCGACAACAAGCAGTTCCGCCTGCTCAAGGCGGCCACGCCCGGGCCCTACACCTTCATCCTGGAGGCCAGCAAGGAAGTGCCACGGCGTCTGAGCCACCCGTCCCGCAAAACCATTGGCCTGCGCGTGCCTGGGCACAAGACGCTGCAGGCCTTGCTGGAGCTGCACGGCGCGCCGTTGCTGGCCACCACGCTGATCCTTCCCGGACCCGGCAGCCCGCCCCACGAACCGCTCAACGATGCGCGCGAGATCCGCGACCAGCTGGAGCATGAACTGGCCGCCGTGATCGACGCGGGCGCCTGCCACCAGGCGCCCACCACCGTGATCGACCTGACGCCCATGGGCGAGGGCGGCGAACCGGTGGTGGTCCGCAAGGGCCGTGGCGACCTAGCGGCGCTGGGCCTGTAAGCGCGTCTGAGACAATCCGGGGATGGATATCGCCAACCTCATTCAAACCATCGCCATTTATGCGCTCCCCGTGCTGTTTGCCATCACGGTGCATGAGGCGGCGCACGGCTACGTGGCCCGCCACTTCGGTGACAACACCGCCTGGGCGCAGGGCCGCGTCACACTCAACCCGCTCAAGCACATCGACCCGCTGGGCACCATCGTGATGCCCCTGGTGCTGTACCTGGCCACATCGGGCGCATTTTTGTTCGGCTACGCCAAACCGGTGCCGGTGGAGTTCGGCAAACTGCGCAACCCCAAGCGCGACATGGTCTGGGTGGCGTTGGCCGGCCCCGGCGCCAATCTCCTTCAGGCCCTGCTGTGGGGCATCTTGCTGTATCTGCTGCGCGGCGCCAACATGACCGAACCGTTTTTCATCAGGATGTGCCAGGCGGGCGTGCTGGTCAATGTGGTGATGTTTGTCTTCAACCTGTTTCCGCTGCCGCCGCTGGACGGTGGCCGCATTCTGGTCGGTCTGCTGCCCTACAAACAGGCGTTGCTGGTTTCGCGCATCGAGCCCTGGGGCTTTTTTGTGGTGATGGCGCTGGTGATTGCCGGCGTGATCAGCAATCTCTGGATGCGCCCGCTAATGGCGCTGACCTACACCTTTCTGGAAACCGTGTTGATGCCCCTGGCCATGCTGGTGCGATGATGATGACCAACCCACAAACTGACGCCAGTGTGCGTTCCACCCCCAGCGCCTCGCCGCTGCGCTTCCTGACCGGCATTACCACCACGGGTACGCCCCACCTGGGCAACTTCGTGGGCTCGATCCGGCCGTCGGTGGCCGCCAGCCGCCTGCCCGGCGTGCAGAGTTTTTACTTTCTTGCCGACTACCACGCACTGATCAAATGCGACGAGCCCGCGCGCATCCAGCGCTCCACGCTGGAAATAGCCGCCAGCTGGCTGGCCGCCGGACTGGACCCCGAGCGCGTGACGTTTTACCGCCAGTCCGACATCCCGGAAATTCCCGAACTCACGTGGCTGCTGACCTGCGTCACCGGCAAGGGCGTGCTGAACCGCGCCCATGCCTATAAGGCCTCGGTCGACAAGAACATGGCCGCCGGCAGTGATCCGGATGCCGATGTCACGGCCGGCCTGTTCATGTACCCGGTGCTCATGGGCGCCGATATCCTGATGTTCAAGACGCACAAGGTGCCGGTCGGGCGCGACCAGATCCAGCACATTGAAATGGCGCGCGACATGGCGCAGCGCTTCAACCATCTGTATGGCGAGCACCTGGTGTTGCCGGAAGCGGTGATTGAAGAATCCGTGGCGCTGCTGCCCGGCCTGGACGGGCGCAAGATGAGCAAGAGCTACGACAACACCATTCCTCTGTTCACGCCGCGCGAGCAGCTGCGCAAGGCCATCAGCGGCATCGTGACCGACTCGCGCGCGCCGGGCGAGCCCAAGGAAGTCGAAGGCTCCGCGCTGTTCCAGATTTACCAGGCTTTCGCCAGCGTGGAAGAGACGGCCGCGCTGCGCCATGCTTATGCCGACGGCATTGCGTGGGGCGATGCCAAACAGATGCTCTTCGAGCGCATAGACCGCGAAGTGGCGCCCATGCGCGAGCAGTACCAGACGCTGATCAACGATGCCGGCCGCCTCGAAGCCGTCCTTCTGGCCGGCGCCGAGAAAGCCCGCGCTGTGGCAAAACCTTTCATGGCCGAGCTGCGCCAGGCCGTGGGGCTGCGCAGCCTGGGCTCAGGCGCGGTGGCCGCGCCCAAAAACAAGGCGGCCAAAACCGCGGCCCCGGCCTTCAAGCAATACCGCGAAAAAGACGGCCGGTTTTATTTCAAGCTGCTGGACGCCGATGCCCGCCTGCTGCTGCAAAGCCAGGGTTTTGACTCGCCACGCGACGCAGCGCAAACCATTTCAGCCCTGCAGAAAGAAGGTCCCGCCGCGCTGGCCGCGCTGCAGGACAAGGTCGCTGCGGCACCCGGCATTTCAGCCAGTGATGTGGCTGCGGCTTTGCAGTTTTTTGCGGCTGGCGTTCACTGAGGACCGGCGGCACCGGGGGTCGGGACTGCCAGGGAGGCGTGGCGTCTGACCGCCCCGCCAGATGACAGGTATCGGGCATGACCGCAATCACCCGAGAGAAATCAGGGACTCCTTGAACTGTTGTTTTTTTGAAGCAGACCCGAGAAAATATACCGAAACTTCGGGATTTTCCATGCCCTGAATTTGACTTTCACCAGTTATGCTCAGCAGCTGCCGAATCGATACTTCACCCCTGAATTAATGAGCATTTTTGTTATAGACGACCATCCCCTGATGCGGGAAGCCGTTGTCATGCTGATACGCCGTTTGAGCAGCAAGGCCACCGTGACCGAGCTGGACCGGCTGGCCGCTGTCATGCCCGCCGTAGAACAGCATGGCGTGCCGGAATTGATCTGCCTGGATCTCAAGCTGCCCGACACCAATGGCGTGTCCGGGGTGCGCGAACTCAAACGGCAGTTTCCGGATGTTCCGCTGGTGGTGCTCTCGGCTGCGCCTGCCCAGGACTATGAAGACCTCTCGATCGAAGCCGGTGCCGACGCCTATATTCAAAAATCCGCAGGCGCCACCGAAATCTCCAATGTCTTGCGCATCTTCCTGAACGAAGAACTGGAGCCCGCATCCGCCGCTCCCACCGAAAAGCTGTCCAAGCGCCAGAAGCAACTGCTGGTCATGCTCGACAAGGGCATGAGCAACCGTGATATTGCAGAAGAGCTTCAAATCAGCGAGCACACCGTCAAAGTGCATCTGTGGCGCCTGTTCCGGCGCCTCAACGTCAAGAGCCGCTCGCAGGCCAGTCATCTTGCGCGAACCCAGGGCCTGCTGTAGCCGCCGGGCTCGCGCCTCCGGCGTCATCGCCAGGACTCGTCAGCTCTACCCAGAACACACTTCCCCGGCCGGCCCGGGATGACATGCCCACCGGGTGGTTGAGCACGTAGCTCAGACGGGAGACGATGGCCAGCCCCAGGCCGAAGCCATCTTCCGTGCCCTGCCGGGGAATCCGGTAAAACTCCTGAAAAATCGCCTGCTGGTGGGTTTGGGCTATGCCCACGCCGGTGTCCCAGATCTCAATGCAGCGCACACCGCGTCTTTGCCGCACAGCCAGCAACACGCCGCCCTGATGGGTGTTGCGCAAGGCGTTCGACAGCAGGTTGCCCACCAGCCGCTTGAGCAGCACCGGGTCAGACCTGACCTTGCCGGGCACCGTCCGGGTCCTCAACCGCAGGCCACGCTCCACGGCCAAGGGGGCATATTGCACCTCCAGGTCCTGGATAAGGCCCGTCAAGTCAACCTCCTGCAGGTTGACCTTCGACGGATCTGAATCCAGCCCGGCAAGATCAAAAAGGGAGTTGAACAAATCCTGGACGGCCTTGGTAGAGCGGACGATTTTGGGCGCGATCTGCGAGACGAATTGCGGTTCCGCAGCCAGCCAGTCGGCATACAGGCCCAGCGCGTGGACTGGTTGGCGCAAGTCATGGGCAGCACTGGCGATAAACCGGTTTTTGATGTCTACCGCCTCCAGCGCCGCCCGGCTTTTTTCGGTCAGGGAAGCGATCAGTTTCGAATTGTCAAATTGCAATACGAGATTGGACCGCTGCACTTCATGAAACCGTTTACCCGAAATGCGGATCACGGCCCAGTAAATCAGGATCAGTGCCACCATCCCATAGGTATTGAAAGTGGAAGGAATGCCACGCTCCAGGACGAGGTGGTAGACCAGGGCAGCCAGCACCGCAAGCACCAGTCCATTGACATAGCCTGAAAAGTACCGCAGGTAGGCTGAGAAAGTTCCCACGGCGAAACCGGCCATGCCGATCAGAACGGTCATGCAAATAAACTGGTCGTAGACCGGCGCCTTCAGGAAGAACACAAACATGGAGCTTCCCCAGATCACGGCGCTCAACGGCCATATCCAGCCGTAGCGCGCCATGAACGCCTGGAGCGGCGCACCGCTGACCCCCTTGAACTGACTGTGGTAGATGCTGATGACGCGAAAGCGTACCAGGGTGACAGCCACAATCGCCATCGCCCAGAGCCAGAGGCCGACGGGCTCCACGTGACCGTGCAGGATCATCACGATAACGACCACCACGGCCAATGCCGCATGCAAGGCGGGCCGGGCATACCGCATGAAGGTATGGATCAACTCCATTTCAACCCAGGCATCGCGCGGGATCTGCGGAACGCTCTTGGTTTGAACGCTCCTGTCGGTGCCGTTCACTGCAGTGGGGCTCATGGGTGCGAGTTTACCGTCGCACTTTTACTGCGGTCTTTTATTACCGTCTTTTATTGCCGTCTTTTACTGCTCGAGCGGCCACCAGACGAATAGACGGTGTTGCACGCAGCTGACGGCGTTGAAATGTGCCGGCGCCATCCGCAGCCATCAGTTAAAGGTCACCCCGGCCCAACGCACCCGGCCAAGCACCGCAAAATCCCGGTCGGGATCCTCATGGCCCTGAATGTCAAACGGCTCATAGGCCTGGTTATAGCTGCTCACACGCAGTATTTTCCTGGGCAGCCTCTGCAGTTTTTTCACGAGCAAGGCGCCGTCGAGCCTGACAACATGAATGCCTTCGGTGAGGGCATCGCGGTCCTGCAAGTCTGTGAGGACGGCGTCTTTTGAGTGCAACCACGGCTCCATGGAAACACCCACCACCATGGACATGGCAATGTCGTTGTGGGCAATGCCCAGGTCATACCTGATGAAGCGGGCATCAAAGGGACGCATTGCAACCACCGACTCGATGTCTTTGAACGCGTCCTTGCCGACCGAAGATTTGAGGTCGAACAACGGCACATAAATAAATGCGTCCACCTGCACTGCATGCACGCTGTTAGGCACCATGGCGGTGAGCCGGGCCTTGCCTGGCCGCTCATCGCCCAGCAAATGCGCCGGTGTGGTGTTGTATTCCTTGGCGAGCACTTCAAGCTCGAACGCGTCCGGCAGGCTGTCACCACGCTCAATGTTCCAGATGGTGTTGCGGTGAACGCCGACAGTGGCCGCCACGTCATTGATCTCCCTTGCCCCCCGCGCCATCCTGCAGCGCTGGCCAAACTGGCGCATGAAGGCTGTCCTGGCTTCGGTCCGCACTGTTTTCAGGCCAGCCTTGTCCGCTGCCGCAGCAGCGTGATGGAGGTACCAGGCGATCGGCTCCTCAACGCCGACCGGCGGCGCTGGCTCGAAGGAATACGGCTCGGCGTCATCGGGCTCCACCGGCGCTGTTTCTTTTGTGCTCATGAACACTATTCTGTGTCCATAGACACAAAAAAGCAAACACAACTGATCGAATGTCAGGAAAAAATCACAAAAATATCAGCGTTAAATAAATCCTTGAGCAAAAACTTGTTGACTTCATTTTGTTTGTGCTGAAAATAATGGACATGAGCACAAATAAATCGACACCAATACAAGAAGATATGCACCCCGCCGATGTCATTGCTGCTCTGCACAAGCGCGGCTCCAGCCTTCGAAAAATAGCCATTGAGAACGGCTACAGCCATATACAGCGCGTACTGACCAGCCCCTGGTTGGCGGCTGAGCAATTGGTGGCGAAAGCGCTCGATAGAAAGCCGGAAGACCTGTGGCCGTCACGCTACCTGAATCCCGCTGACCGTGCGCTTGCTTTTCAGCAGACCCGCAAGATCACGGTGACCATGCCGCGCCAGCGCAAGCAAACACCCTGCATCACGCACGAGTTGACTGTCGGCAACTTCGGCCCACTCAACGAGGGCATTCCCCATTCCCAGTCATAGCGATAGAGGCTCTGCAAAACAACATCGCAAATGACGCCAGCCGCACCGGGCACTCCAGGGCACAACCGGATGTCAACCATGGGTGACCCCATCACTCAAGACGTGCGCGCACTGTGGCTGCGGCTGCGCAGGGACGGCGGCTGGTGGACGCTGGACATGCTCACGCATCACTGGAAGCCGACCCACACACCGTGCACCGTCCAGCACGCCATGGATGCGCTGGAGGCTGGCGGCTTCGTGGAAAGCCGCGACCAGACGACCCGCCTGAGCTATCGCGTCACTTCGGACTGCGAAACGTTGCCCGGTTTTTTGAGCCGCTATGTCAACCAGGAGGCACCCGATGAGCTCTCGACGAACAACCCGGAAATGAAGCCATCGAAAACGACGCCTCTATTTCCAGTTTTTTGAACCCTGTCTGCTGTTCAGGTACTGCCTGTTGCCAAGGCATTTAAAAAACGGCCTGCTCAAGGATTGAATGTAAAAGGCTACAAATCCAGCACCAGTACTTTCGATCGGGCTCTCGAGCAGCATGGGGTGAATTGATCGTTTCTCTCGTGTTCTTCGCTTGTCAGGTATTGATCATGGTGATCCGGAACGCCCGCTGCCACGCGTGTCAGGCAGGTTCCGCAAATACCTTGCTCGCATGAAACCGGTATCTCTATGCCAAGCCGTGCAACCGCACTGACCACCGTCTCATCGGCAGCAACCACTACAGACTGTCCGGTGCTCGAAATGCGAACTTCGAAGGAATCGCCGGTTGTCGGCTGCGGCGGCGAAAAGGTCTCATAGTGCACCTGGCCGCCCGGCCAATCCAGCGCGGAGGCCGTTTCCAAAACGTGGTGCAGGAAACCGGTAGGGCCGCAGGTGTAAATATGCGCATCGCGCTGCAGGGTTTCGAGACGTGAACGCAAGGGCCTGGCGCCCGCGACAGCCTCATCATCCAGGTGCAACACCACATTTCCGGCAAAGCCGCTGTTCTGGAGTTCGGCAAGGAATGCCACGCGGTCCCTGGAGCGCGCGAAATAGTGCAGCGCAAAGGTGTTGCCCAGCGCGTGCAGCTGATACGCCATCGCCAGCAAAGGCGTCACGCCGATACCGCCTGCCAGCAGAATGCTGGCTTGCTCCCCTGCAGCCAGTCTGAAGAGATTGCGCGGCGCACTGATGCGCAGGGTATCGCCTTCGTGCACCAGGTCATGGACCGCCTCGGACCCTCCACGGGATTTCGGGTCCCTGAGCACCGCGATGCGATAGCGGTCTTTCTGGTGCGGCATTCCGCACAGGGAGTATTGCCGCACGAGGCCATTGGGGAGATGCACGTCCACATGCGCACCCGCCTCAAACGCGGGAAGCGCCTGCCCATTGACGGACACCAATTCATAGGAATTGATGTCCTGCGCCTCGCGGACTTTCCTCGCGACTTTTACGGCAATCTCATTGGCACTCATGACTTGCACATCACTTCAGGGGACATTGGGACGCGTAGGCATCCTGGTAGCTCTTGAACGGCGTGGAAACCGACTTCAGGTTCAGGCGGCCGCTGCCATCCCTGGCTACTTCCATGATGTGCATGCCCTGTATGGGAAAGTTGTTGTTGCCAAACCTGAAGTCGCCCCGCAGTGACTTGAAATCGGCCGCTTTCAGCGCGGCCATGAACGCCTTCTTGTCGGTGACATTGCCCTTGACCTTGCCGATGGCCGAGTCCAGTAGCTGGGCTGCGTCATAGCTCTGCGCTGCGTAGTTCGAAGGTATGCGTTTGTATTTGCGCTCGAATTCCTCGACGAACTGTTTGCTCTGGGCGTTCTGGAAGTCAGGCGCCCAAAAGCCGCCGCTCACGATCCCGATGGCCGAATCACCAATGGCCGGCAGCGACAGCGCGTCGGCGATGAAGGTCGACAGCAAAGGCAGGTTCTTCGACATGCCGGCTTGGGCGTACTGCTTGGCAAACGCCACGCCCAGACCACCGGGGAAGAATGCAAATACCGCATCAGGCTTGGCTGCAGAGACCTGCGACAGCTCGGCCGAAAAATCCATCTGCGTCAGCGAGGTGTAGACCTCGTCTGCCAGCGGCCCCTTGTAATAACGCTTGAAGCCCGCAACGATGTCCTTGCCGGCCTGGTAGTTGGGCGCCAGCACAAAGACTTTTTTATAGCCCTTGTCTTTTGCGTACTGGCCCACGGCCTCCGCCGCCTGGTCACCCTGCCAGGAGGTGATGAACTGGTAAGGCGAACACTGGCTGCCAGCGATCTGCGACGGGCCCGCATTCGACCCAACCAGAAAGACTTCCTTGTCGGTCACGTACTTGTGCACGGCCATCATGATGTTGGAGAAAGACACGCCGGTGATGATGGGCACGTTTTCTTTTTCAATGAGGCGACGCGCGGCCTGGTTGGCCACGTCCGGCTTGAGCTGGCTGTCTTCCTTGACCAGCTGCACCGGCACGCCGCCCAGCTTGCCGCCGTTGCGCTCAAGCAGCAAATTGAAGCCATCGAGCTGGTCTTGGCCCACGCCAGCCGTGGGGCCTGACAGCTCCCCCATGAAACCGATCTTTATCGGCGTCGTCTGCGTCCAGCCGGTGACCAGCGAGAGCATGAGGCCGGCGCCGGCCAGGCATTGAATCACTTGTCTTTTCATCACTGTCTCCGTTTATGAATTCGTGAAATGGTGATTTCAAACACTCGCGGGTGCAGCTCGAACCACCTTGATGGGCACCGCTGGCGTCTCGATGGCGGCGTCTACTTTGACCATGCGTTCGATGGCCCGGCGCATGCGCACCGGACCCGCATCCACACTCAACAGCACCGGCTTCATCTCCCAGAAGTCGTTGTCGCCAATGGCCGCCTGTTGTGCGTTGATGATGGGTTTGTCCTGGGCCTCAAATGCGTGACGGCGCAGGGCGGAAAACTTCGCAGCCTCATCGGGCGTCATCCGGGTGCCCGGCGGCATCGCGGCGGCGAAGTGGTAGTGCACCGTTTTCTCCGACTCGGGTGTGAGGATGTGCACGCCGTAATACCAGCCGTGGTCTTCACGCTTGCCGCCCACTTCATGCACGCCGGAGTCCAACAGAAAGCAGCTTGGCGGAATCCAGGTCATGTTGGTCCACATGTCCACCGGCTTGCTGTCGCGGCGATACACCATGTCGAAGATGGGTGGTACTGAAATGTTGGGCATCCAGCGGTTGCAGTGGATCTTGCCGCCCTCTTCCTTGAGCACCTGGTCGGCGCCAACCTGTTCGGGGCTGCCCAGGTAGCCGTCATGCAGATAGGTGATGTGGCTCAGGTCAAGCAGGTTTTCGCCCATCAGTTCGTAGTTGGCCTCGATGTGGAGGTAGCCACGACTGGTGGCAAAGCCAGCTTCGGACTCGAGCACGCTGTAGTCGGGAATGGTCACGGGATCCGCGGCCTGGCTGCCCATCCAGATCCACAGCATGCCGTGCTTTTCGGCGACCGGATAAGAGCGCACCTTGGCTGCCGCCGGCACCTTGCCGTCGCCGTGCGGGTTCTTCACGCACTTGCCCGAACAGTCGAAGGTAAGGCCGTGGTAGGCACATTCGATGGAATCCCCGACGATTTTCCCGAGGTGAAGCGGAATGAAACGATGCGGGCAACGGTCTTGCAACGCGACGGCCGTACCGTCTTCCTTGCGGTAAAAGACCACCATTTCACTGAGCAGTTTTCGGTGAAACATCTCACCGGACTTAACTTCGTTGCCCCAGCAGGCCACGTACCAGGCATTTTTGATGAAGGCCATTCCAGGCTCCTTTGCTAAAGAATAAATTCAGACTGAATTTTCACATACAGAGCGCACGGTTTGTAAGTTAATCGGAAGAATTTTCTAGGGGTTGACCCGCATACGGGGTCCATAATCACGGCTTTCGAACCCATCAACACTCAAAAGGTTTACCGGATGGCCAGTCCCCAGATCAAACGCGCATCGCCGGCATTCGAGCCTGCGAAAAAGACGGCGACTGTGAAGGCCGTGAAAGCGGTCCGTCGCACCCAGGAGGACCGCAGCCGCACCACCAAGGAGAAGCTGCTGGCCGCCACCATCCAAGTGCTTTTGCGCGATGGCTACAGCGGCCTGACGATGAAGGAGGTGGCCAAGGCCTCGGGCGTATCCAACGGTGCGCTGATGCACCACTATGCCAACAAGGCCGAGCTCGTCGTCGAGGCGACGGCCATGGTGTATGAGGAAGCCATCGTGCGGGGACAGCGCATGGCGCAGACCGCCGGTGCGGCTGAAAAGCCCATTGAAGGCTTCATCACCGACTGCCTGAGCGTCTACTTTGACTGGCCCTTCCTGGCGGCGCTCGAAAGCATCGTCGTCGCACGCACCGACCCGGACCTGATGGCCAGGATCCTGCCGGTGATGGAGCGTTACCGCGTCACCTGCGACGACATCTGGATGGGTGTATTCAAAAAAGCCGGCGTACCCACCAAGCGGGCCCGCGTGCTGCTGAACCTGAGCCTGAACCTCGTCCGGGGCATGGGCTTAAACCGTCTCTGGCGACATGACGACGCGCATTACCAGATCTACCTCAAGGAATGGATCACGATGGCGAACCAGCAGCTGGCGCAGCTGAAGTAGTGAACTCGCCGCCGCACCTCACTCGGCATCGGGCTGGCGCGCAGGAGCCGCCGCAGCGAAAGCAGGCAGTGCCTGGCATGTGTTGAATATCGCGGTCAATGTCGGGCAGCCCGACAAATCAACATTGAAACGCTGGGCGCTGAAAACCTGGGGCACCAGGCAGCAGTCGGCCATTGTCGGCGTGTCGCCAAAACAGAAAGCGCCGGTGCGGTCGTGCTGCTGAATTTGCGCTTCGATCGCCTCCAGGCCCAAAGTGATCCAGTGTGCGATCCATTCGCTTTTCTTTTCTTCCGAAATCTCCATGGAGCCGGTCAGATACTTCAGCACCCGCAGGTTGTTGATCGGGTGAATGTCGCAGGCAATGCCCAGCGACAACTGGCGCACAAAAGCCCGATCAGCCGGCGACGGCGGCAGCAGCGGCACCTGCGGATAAACCTCGTCGAGGTATTCCATGATCGCCAGTGACTGACTGATCTGCACGCCCTCCTCGCTCAACACCGGCACCAACGCCTGCGGGTTGATGGCGCGAAACGCGTCGCCAAACTGTTCGCCGCCATGGCGGTTGAGGTGAATGAACACATGCTCGGCCTGAAGACACTTGAGGTTCATCGCGATGCGCACGCGGTACGCTGCCGAGCTGCGAAAGTAGGTGTGAAGGATACGGCCCATTCAGACTCCGAGGTATTGGTGCACGATTTCAGGCTGGCCGCGCAGGTCGTCCGAGGTCCCCTGCCAGACGACGCATCCCTTTTCAATGACAAAGTGCCGGTCAGCCAGACCCATCAGCGCCTTCACGTTCTTGTCGATGACGATCTGCGACAGCCCGTCCTGCTTGAGCTCGGCCAGTGCGCGCCAGATCTCGTGGCGGATGACCGGTGCCAGGCCCTCGGTGGCCTCATCGAGCACCAGCAGCCGCGGATTCGTCATCAGCGCGCGGCCGATGGCCAGCATCTGCTGCTCGCCCCCCGACAGCTGCGACCCCAGGTTGCCGCGGCGCTCTTTCAGCCGCGGGAAGAAGGCGTAGACACGGCCCAGGTCCCAGGTCTTGCCGCGGCCCTTTTGGTCGTCGCGGGCGGTGGCGACCAGGTTTTCTTCCACCGAGAGGTTGGGGAAAACCTGCCGGCCCTCGGGCACCAGCGCCAGGCCCTGGCGCGCGATGCGGTGCGAGGGCAACTGGTCGACGCGATGGCCGGCCACGTGCACGCTGCCGGCCGCCACCGGCAGCATGCCGAACAGGCACTTGACGGTGGTGGAGCGGCCCATGCCGTTGCGGCCGAGCAGCGTGACGACTTCGCCGGCGCCGACTTCAAAGGAGATATCGAACAGCGCCTGCGCATGGCCATAGGAAGCCTGCAGGCCTTGGACGGATAAAAACGGGTTCATGATGGGGTCCTCGCGCACGTCATGCTTCGGCCTCTTCTTCGCCGAGGTAGACCGCCCGCACTTCCGGGTGGTTGCGGATTTCATCGGGCGTTCCGGTGAACAGAATCTTGCCGTAGACCAGCACGCTGATGCGGTCGGCCAGCGCAAACACCGCGTCCATGTCGTGCTCGACCAGCAGGATGGTGTACTGGCGTTTCAGGCGTTGCAGCAGGGCGACGACGGCGGCGGACTCCTGCACGCTCATGCCGGCCATGGGCTCGTCGAGCAGCAGGAACTTCGGCCCCGCGGCCAGGCTCATCGCGAGCTCCAGCTGGCGTCGCTCGCCGTACCCCAGGTCGCCGGCCATCACGTGGAGCCGGTGCGTGAGGCCGCTCGCCTCCAGCGCTTCTTCGGCGAACTGGCGCGCTTCCTTGCCGGCCAGCATCGGCGCCCAGAACTTGAAGGCGTGCTGGCGCGAGCCGAGCGCCGCAAACGTTGCATTCTCCAGCACGCTGAAGTCCTCAAAAATCGAGGTGATCTGATAAGACCGCAGCAGGCCGCGTACCGCGCGTTTGTGGATAGTCAGCGCGGACACATCGGCACCGTTGAACCAGACGCTGCCGCTGTTCGGTGCGAGCTCACCCGACAGCTGGTTGATCAGCGTCGTCTTGCCGGCGCCGTTGGGGCCGATGATGGCGTGGAGCTCGCCCTCGCCGATGTCGAGCGACACGGCGTCGGTGACCAGCAGCGCGCCGTAGCGCTTGGTGAGGGAGTCGGTGCGAAGTACGCTGGCCATCACAGGGCTCCCTTCGCCACACCCGTCGCCGCCACAGCCGCTGCGGTGGTGGTCGTGGTAGTGGGCGTGGTAGTAGTGGTAGAGATGATTTTGGCGGGCTGCTTTCCACGGGAATCGAAGCGCTGCAGCAGGCCGATGATGCCGCGCTTGCCCAGGAGGGCGACGATGACGATGAGCGGGCCGAAGATGACCATCCAGTGATCGGTGAAGCCTTTCAGGACCTCTTCAAGACCCAGGAAGACCAGCGCGCCCATCAAGGGGCCGAACACCGTGCCAAGACCGCCGATCACCACGATGACGATCAGCTCGCCGGAGACCGCCCAGGCCAGGGTGCTGGGCGAGGCGAAGGCATTGAGGTTGGCCAGCAGCAGACCGGCCACGCCGCACAACATGCCCGACATCACATAGGCCAGCAACTGGTAACGCAGCACCGGGATGCCGGCGGCATTGACCCGGCGCGCGTTCTGTTTGGCGCCGCGGATCACCATGCCGAAGGGCGCGGTGCGCAGCCTGGCGAGCCACCAGATCGACAGCACCAGCACGACAAAGGCGACGACGTAGACACTGGTCGCGGACGACAGATCGAGCGGGCCGAAGCGGCTGGTCTGCGCGATGGACATGCCGTCATCGCCGCCGTAGTTCTTCAGGCTGACGAACAGAAAGTAACCCATCTGCGCGAAGGCCAGCGTGATCATGATGAAGGCGATGCCGGTGGTGCGCAGGCTGATGGCGCCCGTGACCAGCGCGACCAGGCCGCACACGCCCAGGCACAGCGCCAGGTGCACCCAGCCGTTGCCGACCCCATAAAAAGATGCCAGGCCGACGGCATAGCCCCCCAGTCCGAGGAAGAGCGAATGCCCGAAGCTGACCAGCCCGCCGTAACCCAGCGCGATGTTCAGCGCGCAGGCAGCGATCGCGTAGATGATGATGCGCGCAAAGAAGGCCACATAAAACTGCTGGCCGGTGGCCTGCGCCACCAAGGGAACGGTCGCCAGCAGCAGCAATACCAGCAGGGGAACCCAGGCGCTGGGCCGTGAAATAAGGGGAGTCATCGCCATCACCTTCACCTGTTCGCCGGAAAAAGACCTTGCGGCCGCCACGCCAGCACCACCGCCATCAGCAGGTACACCAGCATGGAGGCCAGCGCCGGGCCGGCGGCATCGGCGAACGAGCGCTCGGTGACCTGCCGCAGCATGAAGGGCAAAAATACGCGGCCCATGGTGTCGACGATGCCGACGATGAGCGCCGCATAAAACGCGCCGGTGACCGAGCCGATGCCGCCGATGACGATGACGACCAGCGTGGTGATCAGCACCGACTCGCCCATGCCGGACTGCACCGACAGGATGGGTCCTGCCATCGCGCCGGCCAGGCCCGCGAGCATGGCGCCGACCGCAAACAGCATGGCGTTGAGCAGGCGAATGTTGACGCCCAGGGCCGCCACCATCGCAGGGTTGACGGCGCCGGCGCGGATCAGCATGCCCACGCGGGTCTTGTTGATCAGCAGCCAGGAAGCTATCGCCACCGCCAGACCGACGATGATGATGGCGAACCGGTAGGCCGGGTAGCTGAAGCCGCCGATGTCGATGGCGCCGCCGAGGAATTGCGGCACCTGCAGAAATACCGGCTGCGCTCCCCAGATGATGCGCACCAGTTCGTTGAAGAACAGCACCAGGCCGAAGGTGGCCAGCACATGGTCGAGGTGGTCGCGGCGGTACAGGCGCGCGACGGCGACGAACTCCAGCGCCAGGCCCAGCAGCAGCGAGCCCAGCATGGCCGCCAGCACGGCCAGCCCGAAGGAGCCGGTGTACTGGAAGGCCGTGGCCGCGAAGTACGCGCCCATCATGTAGAGCGAGCCGTGCGCCAGGTTGACGAAGCTCATGATGCCGAAGACCAGCGTCAGGCCTGCAGCCAGCAGAAACAGCAGGACGCCGTACTGCAGGCCGTTGAGCAGTTGCGCAAAAACAAGCGTGCTGTTCATGGCGTCACTTCAGCGCGCATTGCGCGTGGTAGGCATCGGTCTGCCGGGTCAGCGGCGTTGCGACGAGCTTTCCGGCGACGTTGCTGCCGCTCTTGATGGTCTCGAACGCGTAGTAGTTCTGCACCGGCAGGTTGTTGTTGTTGAACGCGAACGGGCCGCGCACCGACTTGAACTCACTGCCGGCCGCCTTGACTGCGACGGCAAGCGCCTTGGCATCGCCGGCCTTGGCTTTGCCGAGCGCGATGTTCAGAATATTGGCCGCGTCGTAGGCCGTTGCCGCGTATTCGCTGGGAGTACGTTTGTACTTGCGCTCGAAGTCGGCGACGAATTTCTTGCTCTCCGGCGTGTCGAGCGCCGCGTCCCACATCGCACCGCTGACGCTGCCCACCGCTGCATCATGCAGGCCCGGCAAGGTCGTGCCATCAACAGTGAAGACGGAATACAGGGGCACCTTGGCCATCAGGCCGGCCTGGCTCATCTGCTTGATGAAGTTGACGCCCATGCCGCCAGGGTAGAACACAAACACCGCATCGGGCTTGGCTGACTGCAGTTGCGCGAGCTCGGCCGAGTAATCGGGCTGGTTCACCTGTGTGTAAACCTCGTCCACGATCTGGCCCTTGAAGTAGCGCTTGAAGCCGGTCATCATGTCCTTGCCGGCCTGGTAGTTGGGCGCCATCAGGTAGACCTTTTTCAGGCCCTTGTCCTGGGCAAACTTGCCCATGGCTTCGGCGGCGCCGTCGTTTTGCCAGGCGGCGGAAAACACATTGGCCTTGCAACCCGCACCGGCCAACGGTGACGGGCCGGCATTGGTGGCGATGGCCACGGTGCCCGACTCGACGATGCGCGGCAGGCTGGCCATCAGCACGTTGGAAAAACTCAGGCCCACGATGGCATCGACCTTGTCCTTGTCGATGAACTTGCGCACGATCTGGCTGCCGATTTCCGGCTTGAGCTGGTCGTCTTCCTTCAGTATGGTGGCGGGTTGACCGCCGAGCTTTCCGCCCAGTTGCCCGACTGCCAGCATGAACCCGTCGACCTGGTCCTGACCCACGATGGCCTGCGGGCCCGACAAGGGCGCCATGATGCCGATGGTGGCGGCTGCGGCGAGCTGGCTGGCGCCTGCAAGTGCCATACCCGCCAGGGCGGCGAGCGCGGTGCGGCGAATGGAAGTCGTGGGTGTCGTAGTCATGTTCTCTTGTCTCATGTTGTGTAGATAGGGTGAGGGAAGGATGGGGCTGCTGCGGGGTCAGTCAGACATCTGCACAAATACGCGCCCGCCTTCGATGCGCACGGGGTAGCTGCGAACATCCTCCGTGACCGGCGCACAGGTGCCACGGCCATTGCGCACGTCGAACTTGCCTTGATGCAGTGGGCATTCAATTTCATAGCCGTCAAGAAAGCCGTCGCACAGCCGCGCATGGCCGTGGGTACAAATGTTGTCGGTGGCAAAAATACTGCCTTCAACCTTGTAGAAGGCAATGTCCCGGCCGCCGACCTGCAGGCCGATCACATCGTCTTCGGGCACACCGTCTTCTTCGGTGGCGTCAATCCAGTTGGAATTGCTCATGGTTTAAATCGGGTAAATGATGGAATTCGGAATCATTTCGCTGTCGTACACGCAGTAGCGCGACGAGAACTTCAGACCTTCCGGCGTGCGCTCGATCACGTCGATGTAGCGGCCGACGTTGAAGACGGTCGATTCCTGCGACAGCTTGGTACGAAAGACCGCGTAGTTGGCCTCGGCCTCGAAACGGTTGTTGCCGGCCTTGTGGATCAGCGGCGCGCCGACGACGTGGCGCTGGTAGTAGGGGTCATGGAACAGCGTCTCGCGGATGCCATAGACGCGGTCTTTCAGCATGCCCTTGCTTTCAAAAAGCAGGGTGGCCAGCGGGAAGCCGCGTTCGTGGTTTTCACGCGGGATCAGCTTGTAGGTGCAATTTTCGGTGAAGAACTCGGGCCACAAATCCCAGTCGCCCGAATCGACCGCCCGGGCGTAATCGGCATACAACTGCGCGACCTGCAGGTAGTCTTCGAAATTAATGTTGACGACAGTACTCATTGGATAACCTCCGTGTTATGCGCTGCGGCATGCGCCCCGGGAGCAGTCCGGCGGTTCATTCGTCGGCCTCCATAACTTCGCGCCAGTATTGGTACATGCCGCGTATCAGTGTTTCGGTGACCATGTGGTCGGTGTCCTCGACCGTGCGTCCGCCCAATTCGGCCAGGGTGCGGTGGTAAGGCTTTTGCTCAAAGCCTTGCTGCGAGAACTCGATCACCTCGCCGTCGTCGGCCGACACGAAGCCGGCCGGGCCGAACAGGTTGGCCTGGCGCAAGCGGCGCTGCGTCATCTCTTCCGTGTCGTCCGCGAAGCCGAAATGCGTCCACACGAAATCGAAGGAGCCGTGGCCGTCGGGCTGGATGTGGCGCGTCGACACGCTGTTGACCTGCTGCTGCAGGATGACGCTGGGGAAAAGCGTCATCATCACCGCAGTCGGGCCGCCCCACCAGGGCTCGGGCACGATATCGAGGAAGCGCGGGTCGTTGAGCTCCATGCTCTCCTTGAAGCTGGACACCTGGGTGACCTGATCGGCCTTGCCCGACTGTCCACGCGTGGAAATCATGGCCGCGTGGCGGTGGCGTGCATCCATTTTCAGTTCGGACTTGTTGTCAGCGCGCCAGAGGCCGAAGGTGACAAACCAGGTGTGCAGCAGGCCGGGGTGGTACGGGTCCTTGATGTTCTCCTGCATCAGCTTCCAGTTGCCCGGAATACGCTGGCGGTTGTAGCCCAGGATCTTCAGCTCGCGGCCGTCGAAGAGTCGGTCGAAATAAGCAAGGATGACCGGTCCCAGGAAGTCTTCGAGCGATTCAATGTCGTGGTCGAAACTGGCAAACACCACGCCGCCGCGCGTCGCGACCTTGAGCTTGTTGAGGCCATGGTCGGTGGTCTTGAAGTCCGCCGGCATGCCGCCGTTGACCTTGCCGTCCTGCTTGACGCCGCGGCGAAACGGCACCCCCTGCAGATCGCCTTTCAGCGTGTAGCTCCACTGGTGGTACGGGCAGACAAACTCTTTTTTGTTGCCATGGCGTTCTCGGCAGAACTGCATGCCGCGGTGAGCGCAAACGTTCTCCACCACACTGATGCCGCCGTCGGCATCGCGCACCATGATCACCGAGCGCTCTCCGACCACCGTGCGCTTGAAGTCGCCGGCATTGGGGATCTCGGCATCAAGGCCGACGTAGTTCCAGTGTTTGGTGTAGAAGAAGCGTTCAAGCTCTTTCTTGTGCTGGTCCGGGTCGGTGTAAGCCATGAAGGGAATCCGGCTGGTGCCCTCGGATTCCCAATGGATCTTGATGGGAAAGGTTCCGGTGGATGCGGTGGTCGATGCAGTCATCGCTGTCTCCTTGGTTTCCGTTTTCCGTTGTCCGTTTTTCGTTTTTCCGCGCCTGCGTATCAGGCCTTCACCGCGACCGTGATGCCGGCCAGGCCCGCGATGTCGCCCTGCATCACATCGCCCGCAACCACGGCGTTCACGCCCTCGGGGGTGCCGGTCATGATGATGTCGCCGGGCTCCAGCGTTTCGTATTCGGACAGGTAGGCGATGCATTCCGAAACCGACCAGATCAGCTTGGCAATGTCCGACGACTGACGCGCGTCGCCATTGACGGTGACGCTGATGGCGCCTTCAACCACATGGCCGCTGTCGGCCACGCGTGACAGCGCGCCGACGGGCGCCGACAGCGCGAAGGACTTGCCGAACTCCCAGGGACGGCCCTTGTCGCGCGCGTCGAGTTGCAGGTCGCGGCGTGTCATGTCCAGGCCGACGCCGTAGCCGTAGACGTGGTCCAGCGCATCGGCCACAGCGATGTCGCGGCCGCCCTTGCCGATGGCGACGACGAGTTCAATTTCGTGGTGGAAGTTCTTCGTCTTCGGCGGATAGGGAATGCCGACGGGCGACGACGCATCAACAGCCGCGTTGGCCGGCTTCATGAAAAAGAACGGTGGGTCGCGATCAGGGTCTTTGCCCATCTCGCGCGCATGTGCGGCGTAGTTTCGGCCCACGCAAAAGATCCGGTTGACGGGGAAACGTTCGCTGATGCCTGCTATGGCGAGCGTGGGGATGGTGGCGGGTTCGATGGCGTAGTTCATGTGATGGATGTGATTGTGTTTTGTCGCAGAGTTGAAGAGTTTTCAGGCGCGGTGTTCGCGCCACAGGCCGAGGGCCTGCTGCACGGGTCGGTCTGAATAGCTGAAGAGCACGGTCTCGGGACCGGCGCGGAACTGGTGGCTGTGCCAGGACGGCACCACCAGCACGTCGTTTTCATCGAGGCGAACGGTCTTGCCTTCGACAGTCGCTTCGGCGCTGCCGCTCAGGCACACGTACACCGTGCCGTCGGTGCAGCGATAAGGCCGCGTCTCGAAGCCTGCGGGAATCAGCTGGGAGAATGCCGCGATTGTCGGCATCGGCGAGCGGCCGGTAGCCGGGTTGATGTAGCGCTGCTTGTGGCCGAAGTGCGCATCGGGCGTACCGGCGGCTATGGCTTGCAGTGAGGCCAGTGTGCGCTCCCATGGATAAACAAACACCTTGGTCGGCTCGGCCGGCTGCTGGTAGAAATCGACCGGGACCATATTGGAGCCGTAACGCGCCAGCGCATCGCCTTCCGGCCGGACGACGGCCTGGTAGTCGCTGTCGCTTTTCTCCGCAAATCCGGCATCGAGGAAGCGCACGATGGGAATGTCCAGGCCGTCGAGCCATACCACCGGCTGGTCGCCCAGGTTGCCGTGGTCGTGCCAGGTCCAGGCCGGCGTGATGATGAAGTCGCCGCGGCGCATCGTTGTGCGTTCGCCATCCACCGCGGTGTAGGCGCCCTCTCCGTCCAGCACCAGCCGCAACGCGGACTGCGTGTGGCGGTGGGCCGGCGCCACTTCGCCCGGCATGATGAGTTGCAGGCCGGCATACAGCGACTGCGTGATGCAGGACTGGCCGCGCAGCGCGGGGTTTTCCAGGATGAGCACGCGGCGCTCAGCCTCGGCCGCGCTGATCAGCGTGCCAGCCTCCATCACACGGTCGCGCACGTCGGCGTACTTCCACAGATGCGAAACCGCCGGCGACTTGGGCGAGTGCGGCACCAGCGCGCCCAGCACTTCCCAGAGCGGCGTCATGTTGTCGACGCCAATGCGGTCGTAATAGGCTTTGCGGCTCAGCTGGGATTCGAGGTCTAGATTTCTGGCGTTCATGGCGATTCCTGTTGATTGGTCAAGTGCCGCTGGCATAAAACGCGTCGGCATAAATTTGTTCGGCGAGCACGCCCATCTGGCGCACCAGCAAGGTGGTGGCCTCAACCATGGGCGGCGCGCCGCAGAGGTAGGCGCGAACGCCTTCGAGGCTGGACCAGTCCTGGGCGATGGCTTCTGTGACCAGGCCGGTGCGGCACCCGGGCGCCTGGCCAGACGTGACCACGACGTGCACATGCAGTTGCGGATGCTGGCGCTGAAGCTCTGCCAGCCATTCGCGGCCATAGATGTCGCGTTCCGAGCGAACACCGAAATAGAGATGGATGCTGTTGCGCATACCTTCGGCAATGACGCCGCGGATGATGGACAGGATAGGCGCGAGGCCAGTGCCGCCAGCCACGCACAGCATCGGCCCCTCATGCTTGCGACGCAGGTAGGCCGAGCCCAGCGGGCCGCTGACGCGCACCGCGTCGCCAACCTTCAGCGTGTTGGCGATGTAGCCGGTGACACGGCCATCGGGGACCAGGCGCACATGGAATTCCAGCTCATCCTCCGCACACAGGCCAGCCATCGAATAGGGCCGGATGTGGTCAGGCGTGAACTGAAGCTGCGCGTACTGGCCGGGTGAAAACCCGAGAGGCTTGGCGGCCTTCAGGCGGATTCGCTTGATGTCGTGGGTCTGGTCTTCTACCGCCACGACAGTGGCTTTGACGATTTTTGCCGCATGTACCACGACCTCGTCAGGTTCGGGGATTTCGACAGTGCAGGATTCGGTCAGAAAGGTCTGGCACGCCAGCACATAACGGTCTTCAGTCACCAGCGGGCGCTGCGCTTCTCGGCCCGAGTCGAGCACATGCCCCTCGACAACCTTGCAGCGGCAGGTGCCGCAACGCCCGGCCATGCAGCTGTACGACACCGGCACGTCGTTTGCGCGCAGGGCGTCCAGCAAATTGACGCCGGCGGTAACGCTCAGCGTGCGCTGGAGGGGGCGTACAAAAATTTCCATCAGGTCTTGTCTCGTGGAGAAATTGCTTTTTGCGACGACGGCGGAAACCGTGGTTGCTATGGCGGTGATCTTCAGTCGCGGGGCATAATCAGTCAATACAATGACATCAATGTTTGATATCATTTAAATCAATAATCATGTGCAGAACGTAGATCGGAGACGCAGATGGAACTCCAGGACATCGACCTGAACTTGCTGGTCATCTTCAACCAGTTGTTGACCGAAAGAAAAGTCTCGAAAGTCGCCGAGAACCTCGGCCTCGGGCAACCCGCTGTCAGCAACGCGCTGGCGCGCCTGCGCAAGCTTTTTGGCGACGAACTTTTCCTGCGCACGTCCAGTGGCATGCAGCCCACACCCTTCGCCGACCAGTTGGCCGAATCGATAGGCTACGCGTTGGGCATGATCCACGGCGCGGTCAACGCCAGGAACTCATTCGACCCTGCCACCAGCAAGCGGACCTTCTCCATCGGGATGACCGACATCGGCGAAATCTACTTCCTGCCCCTTTTGATGGAAAGGATCCAGAAGGTGGCGCCGGCCGTGTCGATCAGCACAGTACGCAATACCAGCGTTAACCTGAAGGACTCCATGGAGGCAGGCCATGTCGATCTGGCCATCGGACTGCTGCCCCAACTCAAGGCAGGCTTCTTCCAGCAGCGATTGTTCACTCAGCAATATGTCTGCATGTTCAGGCAGGGGCACCCGCTGGACAAGAAAAAAATCCTGCCGTCGGATTTTTTTGCGGCGGACCATGTCGCGATTGTTTCGGCAGGTACAGGCCACGGGATCGTCGATGAAATACTGGACAAAAATTCACCACAGCGGAAGGTGAGATTGACCGTACCGCATTTTGTGGCGGTGGGTCACATTCTTCAGTCAACAGAACTTGTGGCCACCGTGCCGGAACGCCTCGCAGAACGGATGGCAACACCTTTCAACCTGAAATACGTCGCACACCCCATCAAGCTTCCGCAGATTGCCATCAATCTGTTCTGGCATGCCAAGTACCACAAAGACCCCGCCAATCAGTGGTTGCGGAGCCTCATCTTCAACATGCATGCGGATGGGTAGTCAGGGGTAGTCGGCTTCATGGCCGAGTGGGTGCAAGCGGGTTCTCCGCACTTCCATACCTTTCCATTCAGCGGATGTCCGCGCAGACGTCCCGAACACACCCGCGCAGCCAACGGTGCGCCGGATCGGCATCCAGCCGCGGGTGCCAGAGCAATGACACCGTGATCTCCGGCGTGGCGACCGGAAGAGGAAAACTGTGCATTCCGGCGCGCAGGTTTCCGGTGTGTCGTTCGGGAACGGTGGCGATCAGGTCGGAGGCCCGGGCGAGCGCCAGCGCGGCCGCAAAACCACCGACGATGGTGGCGATCTCCCTTTGCAGCCCGAGCGGCGCCAAGGCTTCATCCACCGGCTCCGCGCCAAGACCCCGCCGCGAGACACCGATGTGCCTGCCGGCCGCATAACGGGCCGGCGTGATCTCGCCCTGGCTCAGCGGGTGCCCCGCTCGCACGACGCCAATAAAGCGGTCCCGGAATAAGGCCTGCACGCGCAGCTCCGGAGCCGTCGCCCTGCCCACCACGCCGGTTTCCAGATCGACGGTCCCGTCGCGAAGCGGCGTGCTGTCTTTGTCGAGCTTCTGCACGAAGCACAGCCGCACGCCGGGCGCTTCCTGGCCGACGCGGGCAATGAGGTCCGGCCCGAAGTTCTCCACAAAGCCTTCGCGGGTCCGCAGCGTGAAGGTTCGGACCAGCTTTTTGAGCTTGAGCCTCTCCACGGGGCGCAGAACCGCTTCCGCGTCCTGCACGAGCTGGCCGACCTGCTCGCGCAGTGCTATCGCCCGGGGCGTGGGAACGAGGCCGCGCCCAGCCCTGACCAGCAGCGGATCGCCCGTGGTCTCGCGCAACCGGGCCAGCGCCCGGCTCATCGCCGATGGGCTGAGCCGCAAGCGCCGGGCCGCGCGCGCAACGCTGCCTTCCGCGAGCAGCACATCGAGCGTGACCAGCAAGTTGAAATCGGGTGTCGCCATGCATCGACCATAGCGCAGTTTGACCGTGACATGGCGTCAAACGCACGAATAAAGTGTAAATGGTGCGCCTTCCGCTATGTCAGGCAAAGAACTACGCTTGCATATCAGCTCCATTTCGGAGTCGCCAGTAAACGGAGCAAAAAGCGGAGTTCATGTTGAAGTCAATCATTGCAGAACGGGATGAGGCAGTCGCCGGAAGTGAAAGCAAAAGTGAAAATTCGGAGCGGACACCTTCAGTTCAGTGGGCGCTCGCCAGCCTTTCGCTGTCCATGTTGCTGTCCTCGCTCGGCACCAGCATCGCCAATGTGGGCTTGCCGACCTTGGCACAGGCGTTCAACGCCTCCTTCCAGGAAGTCCAGTGGGTCGTCCTCGCGTATCTCCTCGCCATCACCACCCTGATCGTCAGCGTCGGACGGCTCGGTGACATCATCGGCCGGAGGCGGCTGCTGCTGGCCGGCATCTTCCTGTTTACGGTGGCCTCGGTCCTGTGCGGCATCGCGCCCACGCTCTGGCTGCTGATTGCCGCCCGGGCGGCACAGGGCCTCGGAGCAGCCGTCATGATGGCCCTCACCATGGCGTTTATCGGTGAGACGGTTACCAAGGCAAAGACCGGCAGCGCCATGGGCCTGCTCGGAACGATGTCCGCGATTGGCACCGCTCTCGGACCATCGCTTGGCGGCGTTCTGATCGCCGGACTCGGCTGGCAGGCCATCTTCCTCGTCAACGTACCGCTGGGTATCCTGACTTTTCTTCTCGCGCATCGCTACCTGCCCGCTGATCGCCGGGGGCCGAAGACTGGCAGCGTCGGTTTCGACCATGTGGGCACGCTGCTGCTGGCTCTGACGCTCGCGGCTTATGCACTCGCCATGACCATTCGTCATCAAGACGGGCGCGGCAGTTTTGGTCCGCTCAACATGGCGCTGCTGTTGGCGGCTGCCCTGGGCGTCGGGCTCTTCGTGCGCGCCGAGGCGAGAGCCGCATCCCCTTTGATCCGATTGGCAATATTCCGCGATCCAGGCTTAAGTGCAAGCCTCGCCATGAGCGCGCTCGTCTCGACGGTGATGATGGCAACGCTGGTGGTCGGGCCGTTCTATCTCTCCCGCGCGCTCGGGCTCAACGCGGCGCTTGTCGGACTCGTCTTGTCAGTTGGCCCGCTTGCCGCCGCGCTGTCCGGTGTGCCAGCTGGTCGCATGGCGGACCGTTTTGGCGCACAACGCATGACCATCGTTGGGCTCATCGCCGTAGCGGCCGGCTCCTTCGCGCTATCCATCGTGCCGGCAACGCCCGGCATCCCCGGTATCGCTGGCTATATCGCTCCCATGGTCGTCATCACCGTCGGCTATGCGCTGTTCATGACGGCCAACAACACCGCCGTCATGACGGATGTCCGCTCGGACCAGCGAGGCGTCATTTCCGGCATGCTCAGCCTGTCGCGCAATCTCGGGCTCATCACCGGTGCGTCCGTGATGGGTGCGGTGTTCGCACTCGCATCGGCAACGACCGACATCACAACGGCGCGTCCCGAGGCTGTTACCAGAGGTATGCAGATCACGTTCGCAGTCGCGGCAATTCTGATCGTCGTCGCGCTCGCCATCGCGGTTGGAACTTACCGCCGCACATGGCGCAATCGAGCACTTGCTCCAGGAGCAGCGTTGCAGGCGAACAAGAGAGATTCGGGATGACCTTGCGGCGCTTGAAGGCTTTGCTGATCAAGGTCCACGCCGATTTCATTGCAGGAGTCTATAACGCACGATCGCTCAAGCCAACTTGCGTGTAGATGTCGTTCACATGTTGCTTCACATGTTCTGGCGTCGTGTCATTTTCGGGCGCATGACGCCATCCGAGCGCATCGCGCGCGTAAGACCCCAGTTCTTCGTCGGTATCACCAGTAGAGCCGCTGATGCCGTACGCACCCACCAACTCGTCTCCGATAAAGACTGGCGCTGACCCACCAGAGGCGAATACTTGACCGTTGGTGAAGACGGATGCGTTGACCAGCATTTGTGGATTTCGCTCTTTGAACCATTTTTGAATCACTCGCCCGTCAGCAAAACGTGGACTCATGGACCTAAATGCGGCAACAGTGAACGCCTTGGCGCGCGCAGCGTCTGGCGTGATAAACCCGGCCTTGTCCATGCGTTCGAGTGCGATCAGGTGCCCTTCAGGGCCGACAACTGCAACAGCTACATCTACTCCAAGTTCGGCTGCGCGCTCCGAGACAATTTGCATAAACTTTCGGCATTCGGAAATCAATAGTTTGGCCATGTGGGAGTTTGCTTTACTTCAATATGAAAATATTTATTGGGCGCTTGTCATCACCACGCCGTCGCCTTAACCGGTTGACTGGGAACGACAAAAAACATTAAACGGGATGCAAACCCTTTTCTCCAAGAGTCTTCCTGGACTCGCTGGTATGCAGAAAATCAATCAGCGCTTGTAAACCTTGCTTGCGCTTCGATCTGGAAAACATGGCTGCGCTGTAAGTCATGGTTTTTTCAAACTCCGGTGGAAGGTCAAGAACCTGAATTCCCGGTATCGGCAGCAGCTCACTAATTTGTTGAATCCCTATGGCTGCATCGCCTCTGGCGACAATCGAGGCGACCGGTTCACCCGGAGCAGGTGCAATTCGTTTTGCAAGGATGGGTTCTGCGACTCCGTATCGTTCGAGCACCTTCACAAAGTGGATACCGCTGGAGCCTGCGCTATATGAGATCGTTGGCAGATCCAGCAGGACTTCAATCAGTTTCTTCGCGGTACCAATATCTGGTCTGGGTGAGTGCAATGCAAAGGCAGCACCACTGCGTGACGTTGCAAAATTCGATCGTGATTGACTGGTTAATGTGTTTGATTCAATAAGCCGGTCCGACAACTCTTCTGGGCCTATGAAGATGTCTGCTTCCAGGCCAGTCATCTCCCTTTGAGACAGGATCGATGCGCCGACATAGGTGATATTTACGGTCAAGCCGGTTTCACTCAAGAATCGCGGGATGATTTCGATGAGCGCCTCCTTGGCCGACAGCGTGCTGAGAACTACCAACGCCCCAGGAGGACCAGCTCGAGACCCGGTCTGGCTTTTTCTTTTTTGACTACCCACTTTGGGTCTTGCCTTCCGCATGTTCATTAAAAGTGGTGATCCGATCAGCCAAGTCTGGTGAACTGCCTCAAACAACCATTGGCGTCAACGCTCCATCCATCGTGACCAGTGCGCCCGTAACATAGCTTGCGCAGTCAGACGCAAGAAAGAGTGCCGTATTTGCGATTTCTTCAGGACGCGCATATCGTCCCAACGGAATGCGCGCTTCATTGGCCTTGAGCAGGTCCTCCTGGGACTTTCCTGTGAGACGAGATTCCGCTTCCAGAGACATCTGGACCCGGTCTGTGTAGGTGGCACCAGGATTGATGGCGTTGACACGGATCCCGTGACTACCCCACGCATTGGCCAGTCCTGCAGATACGAGCATGAGCGCTGCATTAGCAGCTCCGCCGGGCAGATGCATGGCGCTGGCGACCTTGCCGCCTGTGCCAATAATGTTGACGATTGCGCCCTTCTTTCGACTAACCATCGACTTCATCACAGCATCCATTGCGTGGATGTAAGTGAAATATTTTGCATCCATTGCTGCGCGCCAGGCCTGTGCGTTGAGCTCCGAGGGGATGACTCGCTTTGCCCCCCCTGCAGAATTGATCAGCACGTCAACGGGACCGAGGATTGTTTCAATTTCCGCCACGGCAGCGAGCGCACTTTGAGGGTCTGCGAGGTCGGCGACAACTGGGCGCACCTGGACGCCATTTTTAGCCAGCGTGGCGACAGCTGCCGCCAGGTTTTCTTCACTGCGCGAAACAATAGCGACACGTGCGCCTTCAAGGCCGAAGGCACGCGCGCACGCGAGTCCTATGCCTTTGCTTCCACCAGTGATGACGACTATTTTGTCGCGAAGATTCAGTTCCATGGATTACCTTTTCTTTATTCCGGACAGAAGTTCACTCTGCCTTGATATTTGCATCTTTGACGACTTTTCCCCAGCGAGCAAGGTCGGCGCGAAGCACACTCGCCATTTGCTCCGGAGAACTCGAGTTCACTTCAACGCCCTGCTTGGCGAATATGGCTTGCACGTCAGGCATAGCCAAGATTCGCCGGATTGCGGCGTTTGCCTTATCCACAATTGGCTTGGGTGTGTTGGCCGGCATCACGAAGCCTGACCAGATGTCGACCGAAAACCCAGGTATGGTTTCTGCGACAGTTGGCACGTTAGGCAGCGCCGCATACCGCTTGATACCAGTTCCCGCCAGAAGGCGTAGCTTTCCAGACTCAATGTGCGGGAGCAGTGAATTGGCTTGACCAATGAATATGGGTACGAGTCCACCGAGAACGTCAGGTAGTGCTGCCTGCGCGCCTTTGTAGGGCACATGGACAATGTCCAGACCCGCCATGCTCTTCAACAACTCCGTGGAGAAGTTCTGTGGCGACCCCATGCCCGCTGATGCATAGGTCAGACGACCCGGTTGCGCCTTGGCCATGGCAACCAGCTCTTGAACGTTCTTGACTTGGAGCGATTGGTGAACGACAAGCAGGTTTTGCACTGAGATGGCAAGACCCAGGGGAGTGAAGCTTTTCACAGGGTCATACGATAGCTTCTGCAGCAGCGGCGAAAAGACGAGAACGCTGTTGGGAGCGACCAGCCAGGTGTATCCATCGGCTGGGGCATGCGCAACCGCCTGCGCGCCGATGGCTCCACCCGCACCGGCGAGGTTCTCAACAACGACCGGTTGACCCCACATCTCCTGCAGCTTTTGCCCGACCGTTCGCGCAAGCAGGTCAGGGCTACCACCGGGAGTAAACGGGACAACGATCTTGATGACCTTGTTGGGAAAGGCCCCCTGAGCACTTGCTTGACCAGCAATCACACCGAAGACGACCATCGTGGCGATCGCAAGAAATTTCGAAATTTTCATGTCTTTAATGCGAGTGGGATTAATGGGATTAGACCGACGCGGCGCGTTCGACCTCGGGGTTGTGCACAGCAATAGGAACCCCCTCGATATACGCCAATATTTGTCGGAATGCGTTTCCGTAGGCGAACTCGTGGTTATCCTTCTCGACGTAACCAATGTGCGGCGTACATATTGCATTCGGAAGCGTCAAAAGAGGGTCGTTCGCGCCAAACACGGGCTCCTTCTCGAAGACATCGATAGCGGCCATACCTGGACGTCCACTCTTGAGCGCGGTAGCCAGGACGCCCGGGGCAATGAGCTCAGCGCGACTGGTGTTCACAAGCAGCGCGGTGGGCTTCATCTGCGCGAGGTCTTCTGCTGTGACGCTCCCCCTTGTTTCGGCATTGAGCCGGACATGCAACGAGAGAACGTCAGCGCGCTGGAAGAAATCGGTTCGGCTGGATGCCACTTGCAGGCCGTCATCTTTCGCTGACTGGAGGCTGCCGCCCCGACCCCAGACCAGGACCTTCATCTCAAAAGCCACCGCGTATCGCGCAAGGACCTTGCCAATACGTCCGTATCCAAGGATGCCGAGCGTTCGCCCCCTGAGGCCCAGGCCAATAGTCGATTGCCATTGACCTTTCTTGAGGGCCTCTACCTCAAAGGGTATATGACGCATCGCCGCGATCATCAAGCCCCAGGTCAGCTCCGCAGCCGCGTAAGACGGTTTGTCTGTCAGCGTCGCACTCACCAGCACGCCATGGCGAGTGCAGGCTTTCAGATCGATGTGCGGAACATGCCCGTTTTGGCTGATGATCTTGAGCTTGGGGAGGCGCTGGAGCAGTTCTTCCCCAACGACTGTTCTCTCCCTTAGCAGTACAAGGGCTTCAATGTCCTGCAGGCATTGCGCCAGCGTTTCTACATCACCGACGTAATCCGTGTAGACAGTTACTTCGTGACCATTCAACAGCTGGAATGCGTCAAGTTTGCGAACGGTATCCGCATAATCGTCGAGTACAGCGATTCTCATGGCTGTAGCTTTCAAGCGTTACTGGGCAGGTCAGCCACGGGCATGCCTTCATCGATAAGGCGGCATTTGCGCTCTTCGGCAGCATGCTTTTTGCGGGCCAGCTCGAGAACTTCCCGCGCTCTTTCCCGTGGAACGAAGCACACACCTGTTTCGTCCGCCAGAACGATGTCACCTGGAGAGACGCGGATGCCGTCGATGTTGATATCACCGTTGATTTCCACGGTCTCGATACGCCATTTGCCGGTCACCGGGGTCACTTCAGTAGCCCAGACCGGGTAGTCGACGCTTCTGGAGTGCGCAACGTCACGGACGCCACCGCTGACGATTGCGCCGACTTCCCCTTGGCGCTTGCCGGTCTGCGCGGAGATGCCCCCCATGTTGGAAACACCCGCGACGCCATCGATCACCACGACATCGCCCGGCAGGGCCAGGTTATGCGCCTCGAACTCGGCCATTTTGTTGACTTTCGCACGAGCCGCTTCATAGGGGTGCTGACGCAACGCGATGTTTCGGACGGTCAAGGCGGGGCCAACCATTCGGGCGCCTTTGATGGTCGGAGCGAATCTGGTAGCCGAAGCAACGCCAGTGATGCCGAGTTCATCCATGATGTCGGAGAGGATGCCGCTGGCGTCACCCAGAGAACGGAAGCCCTCAATCAGGTCGGCTTCAGGTCTCGGAACCTCCATCAGGCGGATTCGGTCGGCAGAAATTTTTCCGGTGAGTTTTTTTGTAGTCATAGGGTTTCCATCATGTTGAGATCACGTTTTGATGGTCGTGTGTGGCTGCGTTTGATGATGCAGGCCTCGATAATAGGTATGCCGCACCCGACCGTCCAATGCATAATTGGACGCACCATGATTCAAAATTGGTATTGATATGGATCTACGTCAACTCGCGTGCTTTGTGGCCGTCGCCGAGGAACTCAACTTCAGCCGCGCCGCCCTTCGGATGCACATCTCTCAGCCGCCGCTGAGCCGTCAGATTGCACGTCTCGAATCTGAACTGAACGTGCGGCTATTGGATCGCTCGCCTCAGGCCGTGACGCTTACGGCAGGTGGTCTCGGCCTGCTGCCAGAAGCCAGGCGAATTCTTCGGCTAGCTGCTGCTGCACCGGAGACTGCCAGGCGTGCCGCGCGAGGTGAAACCGGCACCCTGAAAATTGGATTTGTTGGCTCAACGATTTACACCTCCGTCCCGGCGCTGGTCGGGCGGTTTCGCCAGCTTTACCCGGGGGTCGATGTCACGTTGCTACAGCTGACCGTTGCCAAGCAGGTAGATATGCTGCTGTCAGGCGACCTTGATGTTGGGTTTATTCGCCAGTCCATCAGCAACCCTCACCTGAGAACACTGAGTCTGTTCAAAGAGCCCTTTATTGCAGCGCTGCCTGCTTACCATCCGCTGTCTGCCAAACCAACCGTAAATCTGCGAGAACTCGAGAATGAGAACTTCGTGTCATTCAACCGACATGAGGCGCCCGCCATCTACGAGCACCTCATGCGCATGTGTGAGGTTGCCGGGTTCACGCCACGAATCGCCCTCGAGGCGCATCCCATGTCCACCGTCATTGGCCTGGTCGCCTCCGGCGCGGGAGTCTCCATCGTCCCCCAATCGATGCACAGACTGCACATCCTGAACGTGGCGTACCGAAAACTCACAGGAACCCGCGCGAGCAGCGAATTCTTTCTTGCGTGGCGCCGTGGCGACGAGTCTTCTATCTTGAAGAATTTCCTGGACGTGGAGCGCACCAATCCTGTCAAAGTGGAAAAACTAACACCTTCAAACCTGGGGCAACCTCGCTGAGATTCCCGCTTCGATGGCCATCGAAGAATCAATACCAAAATTGAATTGTGATCCTCCCCAATATGCATTGGACGGACTAAAGACAAAATCCTAGACTGGCCGCTCCAAACACCAATGGAGCACCGAAGTCAATGGAAACCCTGCAGCAAGCGCCCACCAGCAAGGCCATCAGCACAAGCGAAGCTGCCACGCGCGTCAATCTCGCGGCCCTCTACCGGCTCGCCGTAAAGTATGGCTGGGACAGTCATATCTTCAATCACATCGCGGCACGCGTACCTGGTGAAGAATGCTTTCTCGTCAAGCCCCATTCACTACTGTTCACAGAAGTCCGGGCATCGAATCTTTTGAAGTTGCGCCTTGACGGATCACCGATGGACGAGTCATCCGATGTGAACGCTGCCGGCTTCACAATTCACACCGCCGTACTTAACTCCCGGCCGGATATCAATTACACGCTGCACGTGCATACCAATGCGGGGGTCGCGATGTCTGCACAAAAACAGGTGTTGCTTCCCTTCTACCAGCGGTCGATGGTCTTTTACAACCGGGTTTCGTATCACGACTTCGAGGGTATTGCCAATGATATTGATGAAGCAACTCGTGTCTCAAGAGATTTGGGACCGCGAAACAAGACACTGATCATGAGAAATCACGGTCTTCTTACTGCAGGGGAAACCGCATCGGAGTCGTTGACGCTAATGCGCTATCTGGTTGAATCGTGCGAAATTCAAATGATGCTCCAGCAAGGCGGCAGTGAAATCAACATACCGTCCCACGAAGTCTGCGAGCACACAGCGCAGCAGTATGAACACATTCAGCGAAAGGTTGAGAAAGAGGAGTGGGCAGCCTATTTGCGAGCCGCCGACGCCCTCGACCCATCCTACAGGGGCTAACGGGCGATGGATACGACCCGTTCCACTGTTCTCGCATGTCTCTGTGCTGTGGGAGCCATTGCATTTTCCGCTGCATCATCAGCACAGTCATTCCCGAACAAACCCATCCGGATCATCGTTCCGTATGCGCCAGGCGGCATCGTCGACATCGTCGCACGCGCGGTCAGTTCCAGATTAGCCGATAAAACGCGACAAGCTGTCGTCGTTGACAACCGGCCTGGCGCGGCCGGCGCCGTCGCCATGGATCTGGTCAAACAGGCGCCGGCGGACGGCTACACGCTAGTACTGGCAGATCCAGCGCTGGTCATCAATCCAGTCATTCAGCCCAAGTTGTCGTATCGAATCACGCGAGATCTGCAGCCCGTCTCAGCGTTTGCCACTACTGGCCTCATTCTTGCGGTCCATCCCTCTGTTCCTGCCAGCGACGTCGCCGGGCTTATCCGGTACTCAAGGCAAAGCTCCTCTGGTCTGAACTTTTCATCCCCAGGCATCGGAACCGTACCGCACATGGCGGGTGAACTTTTTAACGTCCGGAGCGGAATCAGCTCGGTGCATGTTCCATACAAAGGCGGTAGTGCGGCAATTGCTGATGTTCTGAGCGGTCAGATTCAAATGGTGTTCTTCACGCCATCTGTGATCCTCCCCTTTATTCAGCAGGGACGTGTCAGAGGACTTGCATACACCGGATCGCGCCGGTCGCTGGTAGCACCTGAACTGCCTACGATGGCGGAAGCAGGTGTTTCGGACTTCGAGGCGAACGTGTGGCTGATTTTTGCTGCGGGAGCAAAGACGCCCCAACCAGTCATCGAGCAGCTGAGTCGATTCCTGTCAGAGATTGCTCGCCAGGAGGACATTCGAGCCTTACTGGCCAAGTCAGACATCCAGCTCATTGGCGGCTCCCCGGAAGAAGCCACGCGCATGATTGAGGCAGATGAAAAGCGCTGGCATGCCATTGTGAAGTCAAACAACATCAAACCAGAATGAAAAAAGTCAAAGCGGTGCTTCCAACCCAATTTCGGAAGGAACTTGAGGGCAACTTACCGGACTGGTTGGAGCCAAATTGGTTTTCGTCGCGCGATGAAGGGTTTTTAGCTTGCCGGGATTCTGAAATCGGGTGGCTGGATTTGCCAAGCAGAGCCGACATGTCGGAGCTTATCCAGGCTGCAACTTCACTGCGTTGGTTTAACACCCAGTACGTCGGTTTGGACCAGCTTCCAGTACAGACGCTTCAGACCAGAAATGTCATCGTAACGAATGGCGCCGGACTCAATGCAATCACGATCTCCGAGTACGTGGTCATGGGGATGCTCACCATCGCAAAGGGGTACCGCGACGTGGTACACGCTCAAGAACGTCACGAATGGCTCACGAAGGCACCTGGCGTGATCGAGCTTGCAGGCACCCGTGCATTGGTTATCGGCTATGGCGCGATTGGCCAATTGGTCGCGCGAAAGCTCTCGGCACTAGACGTCGACGTTTCAGTGGTCCGCAGGTCGGGTGGTGGGGAGTCGGATACGCTTGGCCCTGACGAATGGCGCAAGCGCCTTGGTGAGTTCGACTGGGTCATCCTCGCGGTTCCCTCAACGCCCGAAACTTTAAAAATGATCAGTGCGGACGAGTTGGCCTCCATGAAACCAACAGCGGTGCTCATCAACGTCGCCCGAGGAAATGTCATCGATCAGGAGGCTCTTGTTATCGCCTTGCGGGAAGGTGTCTTGGGCGGAGCATTCCTGGACGTGACCACGCCCGAGCCTCTACCCCCAACGCATGAACTTTGGACACTCAAGAATGCCCACGTGTCCATGCACCTTTCGGGGCGCTCTCAAAACCGTATGGCCGATCGGGTCTCTCGACGCTTCCTCGACAACTTACGCCGATATGCGGATGGCACAAGATTGCAGAATGTTGTGGACCTGGTAAGAGGGTACTAAGCGAGATAGGTCAGGTTTGCCTATCGTACAGGGAGCAGTCCAAGAGTCGCTGCAGCGAGACCGCTCAGGTACCTGCCAACGCGCGCCCGATCTTCTCGATCCCGGCTTGTCCACAGGCAGCATCCTTGTCCCCGCCTGGCGCGCCAGAAATGCCAACAGCACCGACCAGGTCGCGACCCGCCAGAACAGGCATCCCACCTTCTGCCAACGTCATGTTCTCGAGTTGAAGAATACTGGCGCCGGCGGGATTCGTTAGAACACGCTTTCCATACTCGCCAGACGGCTGTCGAGAAACAAACGCAGTATGGGCCTTGCGCAAGCTGTGTTCAATGGTATGCAGGGCAGCTCCGTCATCGTGCAAAACCACCGCAGTTCTGCCGGCACCGTCAAGAACGGTAACAGTCACCCGAAAACCATCTTTGCGACAGTACTCGAGTGCTGCAGTTGCCAGCTCCTGAGCTGCATTCAGTGACAGCGTTCGCGTACCTATCAGGGTTTGTGAATGGGCAGACAGTGCAGAGACAGCGGCCAGGGCCGTGATCGCAATTTTTAGTAGTTTCATGGGTCTCCTTTCAGTGGGTTTAATTCGGCTATTCAAACGATCTCAGGCTGCTCCCGAGGTCTCCTCAAGTCCTTGCGTGAAACGCAAAATCTGATCCAGAGTGTTTGATCCGGTCTGATTCGGGGGTAACACATCCCACAACTCCGAATTCGGCATGAGCTCGTGGATCGTCCATGCCGATGACGCGGTGTGGTCATGATCCTTTCCCGACATGACCAGCGCAGGAACATTGATGCCCGTCAGCTGATCCGCAGTCGCACCTGAAGGCATGCAATCGGGGAAAAGTGCGTCCCTGGTGCGTTCGATGATTTCGACATAGTGGTCAACGTCCTGCCGGATAAATGACGCCGAAAAATCAGAATCTCTGGAAAGAGGGGCAGCCCATGGGCCGCTCTCGGGATCAGCCCAGAAATTTCCCTGCTCCGCTGCGCGTTTTGGCACCGCCGAAAGACCTTCAGAAAGCACAAAGTCGATGTGCCTGTTCATCAACGCATGGCCACGCTTCATCCATCGGTAGCCGCCGACAGGCCAATGCAGGAGCAATCCCTTGCAAACACCCGGATATTGCGCCGCGAACGCACCGACAAGTGATGCGCCCATACAGCCACCCATCACATATGCCGACTTGACACCGGCGAAATCGAGTAACCCCTTCGCCTCTTCAACATACAGATCCCAAGTAAGGGGCTCAACACGCCCACCGGACAGCCCCGCTTCGCGTCGGTCGTAGGCGATGAGAGTGAAATACCTGGCAAGAGTTTCCAGTCCGTCCATTTCCTTCCAGGCATTTCGACCTTCCTGCGCAGTCCACTTCCCTATGACGGAGTTGAAACCGCCAGGCGCGAAGAGGAGCAAGGGTGGCCCATTGCCTTTAATCAGGTAGTTGACTTTGATTCCATTGATCGTTGTAAAAGGCATGTCTAATCCTATTGACTACTCAAACGCAAACGCAAACGCAAACTCAAACTGGCTCCAAACCCCTGGTCCGCAGTACGGCGAGCGCAGCGTCGGAGCAAAGGAATCGGAGAAAGGCCTGTGCAAGGCCTGATTGTTTTGTCTTTGAAAACTCAGTGCCCCCGTACATCAGGGCGTGCTGAAACTCTGGAGGAAGACCAAGCACGTGGATGCCGCGAACAGGCAACAATTCACTGAGCTGTTGAATTCCCACTTCGGCCGCTCCGCGCGCAACAACATCTCCCACAAGTTCACCGGTACCAGGCGTTACGCGCTTGGCGGCAACTGCGTCTGCAATGCCGTATCGCCCCAGGGCTTTCTCGAAATGAATCCCACTCACCCCGGCGCTGTAGCAAACCGACCGGGCCGCCCGCAATAACCTGACAAATTTTTCGCCAGAACTGATGTCAGGCTTGGGAGAATCAACCGAAACACCCATGCCGCTGCTGGAGCGAGCAAAGTTTGTTCGACCGCTCTGCATCAATACGCCTCTTGATGCCAGTTGCTCAGAGAACTCTTCAGGACCAATGAACAGATCCGCTTCGGTACCACTGAACAGCTGCCTGGAGAGGACGGATCCTCCTCCATAGCTAATCTCGACCGTGTATCCAGTGTCTTCTTCGAACTTTGGGACGAGTTCGATAAGCGCTTCCCTGACAGACAAGGTGCTGATGACCGTCAAGTTGTGACCAGTCTCAGTTGAAACTTCAGTCGAAAGAGCCGGCTGGGTTTGCGTCATAAGTTGTCACTCCGCAACTTTTGGCGCATAAACAGCCCGATCATATTGATGGCCGATAACAGGCTCGGGCGCATCAACGACATAATTCGAAAGCGTTCCGACACCTTCAATATACATTTCGATCTGGTCACCAGCTTTCAGCCACAAGGGTGGTACTCGTGCAGCACCGACCCCCGATGGAGTACCCGTCGCAATAATGTCGCCTGGTTGGAGCCCCACCGTGTGAGACACAAGAGAAATCAGCATGGGTACGTCAAAAACCAGGTCAGTGGTCGTTGAGTCCTGCACAGTCACACCGTTGACGCGCGTACCAATGCGCAGGCCCTCCGCACCAGCCGGCAGTTCGTCTGCCGTAACCAGCTCAGGGCCTAACGCACCGCTTTTCGGAAAGTTTTTACCGAGCGATACGTTGTTGTAACGACCCTGGAAGTCGCGCACCGATCCTTCGTTCATGATCGTGTATCCCGCGACATAATTCAACGCGTCTTCGATGGACACATATCGGCCTTCGCGACCGATAACTACCGCGAGCTCAACCTCGTAGTCCAACTCAACTGAGTTCGCCGGGCGCTCCAACGCCTGCTGGTGGGCGGAGAACGCAGACAACGTCTTGATGAAGCAACTGGGCTCTTTTGGAAACGGCCGCCCCCTCTCCCGGATGTGTTCCGCATAGTTGCTGCCTACACAGGTGATGCAGGTTGGTTCATTCAGGCGCAGGTACGTGACGGACTCAGGATCCACGAACGCAGCCTCTGGCGCCGCGTCAACGGCATGTTTCGCCGCCGTCAGGCCCTTCTCGCCAAGCGCCAGAAGTTCCGTCAATCCACCATTCCAGCCCATGGCAGTCAACGACAGATCTACGTACTGGTTTCCCTTCCGCACGACAACGAAGCGTCGACCATGTTTTGCGACGTATGCAAGTTTCATTTTTTACCTCAAAGTTTCAGCACAAGCATCAGCGAAGTACACGCACTCACTCTGCCCGTATTCCTGATTTTTTCAGCCAGGGAATCCAGAAGTCGAAATCACGATCCAACTTCGCCTTGAATCCAACGTCATCCCGTGGACTGACATAGCCGATGTTGGCCAATTGCTTTGAAACATCAGCTTGTTTGACAACCTCGTCAAAGGCCTTCACGAGCCTTTGCTTCACCTCAGGAGCAAGGCCTTTGGGAGCCATGACGCCAACCCACGTCGTCATTTGCAAATCTGGCATGCCTTGCTCAGCTGAGGTAGGTACGTTTGGCAGCAGCGGAGAGCGTTTTGTGTCGAAGATGGCGAGTCCCTGGAGGCGACCATCCTTCACATAGGGCTGAAGTAGTGTGACGTCAGCATTGACAATATCAACATTTCCAGCGAGCAGGTCCATAAGGGCTGGAGCCGCGCCCCGGTATGGAATGTTGGTCATGGAAACCTGCGCAGCACGCGTGAATATTTCCGCGCCGAGGTGCATTGTGCCGGCCACACCATTTGAACCATAGCTGAGTTTTCCGTCCTTGGCTTTCGCTGCGAGCTCTCGCAAATTGTTCACTCGAAGCGAGGGACGCGCTGCAAGCATGGTCTGGGCCTCCCCAAAGTAATAAATCGGCTCAAGATCTTTTCGGGGGTCATAAGGGAGATTTGACATCGAACCTGCCGTGAGTACGTAGCTGAACGTCGTAATTAGCAATGTCTCGCCATCTGCCGGCGCCTTGGCAACAAAGTTGGATGCAATGGTTCCACCTGCACCACCGCGATAATCCACAATGACCGGCTTCCCAAGAGCTGCGCTAAGGCCCGGCAGCACGGTCCGGGCAATCCGATCCTGGGGGCCACCGGCCGTAGCCGAAGCGATGAGCTTGATCGTATCGCCGGCGTTCGCACTAAAGCTGACCAGGGCGACAAGCCACGCCAAGACTCCCGTCAATAGAAAATTGTTTTTCAATGTTGGCTCCTATTTATGTTTATGAATCCGCCCATAGCTGCTGCGGGCAAGGCTGACGGGTAAAGACTTCGAAAACTACGGCCGCGTCGCCTCAAGGAAAGACGTGTCGACGAACTCGCGCATATCGAATTTGCGAGTCGCCTCGATCTGCCGCGCATCCTTCAGCGCCTGGAACACTCGGGTTAGCCCAGGAACTGACAAGCTGACGTCGAGAATCTGGTACTTCTCGGTTTCTGCGAGCGCCCTTTTTGCGAGTGCCAAATCTGTACGCAACTCTTGAGCTGCAATCTGAGCTGCCTCGTCGGGATGGCTAACCATGTAGGCCTGGGCATCGCGCATCGCGCGCAAGAATGCCGACACTGCCCGCTGATTCTGTTTTGCCCAGGGGTAATTCGCGTTGACTGTGGTGAACTGCCAATCCGGCACAATCTGAAGCAACGGTCCAAGGTTGGTGAATCCGGCCGCCTCAGCTTGATAGCTCAGCGGAAACGGCTGAAGCGCCGCATCGATCTTCCCGGCTTTCAGCAAGTCCCACCGCGCAGGCGCGCCACCTACAGCCGTTACTTTGAACGAACTTTCCGGTACGCCAGCCGCCCTGGCGATGTCCGCCAAGAGGTAGGTAGTTCCTTCTTCATTGGAGTAGACGCCGAAGTGAGCGCCCTGAAGCTGGGCCATCGTTCGGATCTGCGGCTTTGCGATGATGAAGTGAGGCAGCTTTCCAGCGTTGCCCCCCACGATACGCACACTGCTTTGCGCCTTCGACGAGTCAACAATGACAGATTCCGGCGGGGAAATTGAAAGCTGGTAATCACCAGAACGAAGCTTTGAGTTCAAGTCCTCTGCGTTCGGGGTGAGCTGCAGAGTAAATTCATAGCCATCAATCTTCAAAAGCCCTTTTCGCTCTGCGACCCACGCCGGCATATTGAAAAGAGTCCGCGACACGAGTGCTACCTTGACGACTTGCGTGTTCTCGGCTGGACGAGCGACTGTGGTGATGCAAGCGCACAAGACAGAGAGTAGGCAAAGGATGTGGCGTTTCATTTTTGGCCTCAGATGCAAAGCAAAGTAGTGGACTGACTGCGCGATGTTAGAAACCTCAATGCATGTTGTCTAATGCATAGTTAGTGCATGCAAGATTCAAGATAGGTATCGTTCTGGAAAATGAAGAGCTGACCGGCGCATTTGAATTTGGCAGAGGAAGAAATAAAAAAAGCACTCCGGAGAGTGCTTTTTCTTTGGTCATTTTTCGGCGACGTGCATGCGCGAAGACCAAGATCTGATCAAGACGCTGCCGGGCGCCGCCTTCTGGATTTCGGATGCTGTGATGCCTGCGGCGCCACCATGAAGTCGACGAAACCTTGTGCCGCCGGGGAGAGCGAAACGCCTGCTCGTTGCACGAGTGAAACCTCCCGGTCGATCAGCGGGTTCTCCACACGGTGCCAGCCGATCCGCGCCGGGTCTGTCAGCTTCACTGCGTAGCCGGGGAGGATGGCGACGCCGAGCCCTGCGTCGACCATTCCGATGAGGGAGCCCGCATAGTTAGCCTCCCTCGCGGGCTTCAGTATCAGCCCGGCAGCCGCGAAGCCGGCTTCGGTGAGATCGCGGAACACGCTGCCACGGCTCAATGCGAGCACCGGCTCCTGCGCGACGTCCGCCCAGGTCAACTGCTGCAGGCGGCTGAACGCATGCCCAGCGGGGAATGCGGCCACCATGGCTTCCGAGAAGAGCAAGGTACGCCTGACGTCGACTTCATCCGACGCGAATGTGCCGATACCAACGTCGGCCGCACCGCCACGCACCAGCGGCAGAACCTGGCTGGGCAGCGTGTCCTGGAGAACGACCTCAATGCCCGGGTACTTCGCAAAGAAGGCCGCAAGCAGCGGCGGAAGATAGGTGCTGGACAGAAGCAGTGGAGCAGCCACCACCACGCGCCCGCGCTCCCTCGCCATGAGCTTGTCCACACCTGAAATCGCCGAGTCAAGGTCAGCGAGGATACGCTCCGCCCGAGGGAAGAGGTCGCTTCCCACCACCGTCAGGGTGACGGCTCGGGTAGTCCGGTCGAACAGCCGGCTCTCGATAGCTCCTTCGAATTCGCGCACAAGCAAGCTGAGAGCCGATTGCGTGAGGTGCATCGCCTGCGCGGCCCGGGTGAAGCTGCCAAGCCGGGCGACCAGGACGAAGGCTTGGATCTGGCGAAGAGTGACATTCATGAGCGGAGCCTATCATTTGATTAGAAAGTCTCGTTTGAAATATAGCC
The DNA here is from genome assembly GCF_056401355.1 of Polaromonas sp. P4_F4. Lineage (NCBI taxonomy): Bacteria > Pseudomonadati > Pseudomonadota > Betaproteobacteria > Burkholderiales > Comamonadaceae > Polaromonas > Polaromonas sp. P4_F4. Next base: position 48,922 of record NZ_JBFUJO010000014.1, read on the forward strand.
CTTTTGATCTTCTAATCACTACCAGTGCAGGGCGGTAAAGACCCGATCTGTACCTATAACAGAAAGACCAGAGACATGAAACGCCGTGAACTTCTCGCCTCCGTGCCGGCGCTTGCTGTCGGCACCTTGCCGCCATGGGCCGCAGCGCAGTCTGCCTATCCGAGCGCGCCCGTGAAGGTGCTGGTGGGTTTTCCTCCAGGTACAGCAACTGACGCGGCGGTGCGCACCTTGGTAGAGCAGATGTCCAGGCGCCTGGGCCAGCCCTTCATCGTGGACAACAAGTCTGGCGGGGGCAGCAACATCGCCGCCAAGGCAGTGGCCACGGCCAAGCCCGATGGCTACACCCTCTTCGCGATCACGATCGCCAACATCATCAACGGCGCGTTCCCGGGCGCCAATGCGGTTGACCCATTGAAAGAGTTCAAGCCGATCACGCTGATCGGGAACGTTCCCAATGTCCTGGTGGTTCATCCCTCGCTGAAGGTCACGAGCGTTGCCGAGCTCATTGCGCTCGCAAAGGCCAAGCCCGGCTCCCTGACCTATGCATCATCCGGCGTCGGAACCTCCCCTCATCTGTCGGGTGAACAGTTCGCGCTCATGGCCAACGTCAAGATGGTCCACGTCCCGTATAGGGGGAGCACGCCTGCGGTGACAGACCTGCTTGGCGGCCAGGTGCAGCTCATGTTCTCACCGGCTTCGACCGTGCTGCCGCACGTCCGGGCGAACAAGTTGGTAGCGCTGGCCGTCACCACCCTTACCAGGACGTCAAGCGCGCCAGAACTCTACACGCTCGACGAACTGGGGCTGAAGGGTTTTAACACCTCTGTGTGGATGGGACTGGTGGCCCCGGCCCAGACACCATCCAGTGTCATCAGCAAGCTGCGCGCCACGGCCCACGCGGCGCTCGATTCAAGCGAGGTCCAGGCGATCTACAAGGCGCAGGCAATCGACACGCTCAAAACCAGCGATGAAGAGCTGTCCCGCTTCCTGCAGAACGAGGTGGCGCGGTGGTCGAAGTTCATTAAACAGGCAGACATCAAGCCCGAGTAAGACAAGCTTTTTTTTCAAAAGGAATACAGAAATGTCCAAACTACACGCCACCGAGTGCCGCGAATTCATTGCGGCGGTAACCGAGAAAGCTGTCGATATGGGTGTGCCTATTTCCGTCGCCATCGTTGGGCCCGAGGGGCACCTGATCGCGTTGGAGCGCATGGACGATGCAGGCTTCATCACCCCGGATATTGCCCGTGCCAAGGCGTTCACCGCTGCGGCTTTCCGCTCGATGAGCCCGCGTTTTAGCGACGGCTTGGTCATTCAACAATGGTTCAAGGAGCGCAATCCGCAGATGTTGGCAAACGCATCGGCCTTCACCAACGGTCAGGTAGTCGCCTCGGGCGGCTGTACGCCGGTGTTCAAGGGCAACGACATGGTTGGCGCCTACGGCATCAGCGGTGCGACTAGCGCCCAAGACGAAGAGATAGGCCAGTACGCCCGCGAGAAGGTGGGCTGGGCGCACATGCCAGTCGACGACACGACGCCGGAAAGCGTCAAAAAACACGTGAACGAGCTTTACGCCAAGGCCGGCATTAAGGACCGATCCCTCTGAACACCGATCCCGGCAGCTGAGGCTGTGCGCGCCGCGCGTCTTCATCCCCGGCCGATGGCTCGTGCAGCACCGACCGCAGCATCGGGAGCAGCTTGTCCCCGTCGAGCCGGTGGGTGTTGGCGCGCCTGGCGTGCCGGTTCACTTCAATGCCGGCAGAGTCGGCCACGATGTTGACGACGTCCTGCTCGAGCAGCGAGCGATGCAGCCACCAAGCGGGCAAGGGCGTGTGGTTTCAATTCGCCTTTGCAACGGAAGTTTGAAATTCTCTTTTTTCTCCGGGGCGTCGTGACGCCTCGTCGCACGCATATAAAGCCAGACAATGATCAATGCCAAACAACGTCAGGACGCCGCAAATGCGTTACTGCAAGCCGAAAAAGACCGTCAGCCCATCCAGCAGGTCAGCAAGACCTGGCCGGAGATGGAGATTGAAGATTCATATGCCATTCAGCAACTTTGGACAGCGGCCCGTGTGAAAGCGGGCGCGCGCGTTGTCGGCCACAAAATTGGACTGACGTCCAAGGCCATGCAGAGGGCATCCAAGATGACGGAGCCCGACTACGGTGTGTTGCTCGATGACATGCTTTATCCGGACGGCGCAAAGATTCCCGCTTCACGATTCCATATGCCGAGGCTGGAGGTCGAGTTGGCCTTCGTTTTGGGCAAACCGCTCAGCGGCAAGAACCTCACCGTTTATGACGTTCTCGATGCAACGGCATATGTCACGCCGGCACTGGAAATCATTGATTACCGCACCGAAGTTCCACGCGAAATTTGCGACACCATCGCAGATAATGCCGCGGCAGCTGCCATGGTGACGGGTGGCCGGGTCGTCCGGCCCATGGATGTGGACCTTCGCTGGATAGGCGCCACGCTGTCCAAGAATGGTGTCATTGAGGAGTCCGGCGTTTCGGCGGCAGTCATGGGTCACCCCGCAATGGGGATTGTGTGGCTTGCCAACAAACTCGCAGTACACGGCATCACGCTGGAGGCGGGGCACATCCTTTTGGCCGGATCATTTACCCGGCCAACCGCGGTTGAGGCTGGTGACACCATCCATGCAGACTTCGGCCCCCTGGGCTCCATCGGCCTCTCATTTTCCTGAGCAGTCGCGCGTCATGCAACTGCCAATAAATCACTTCAAACAAGCCCTGCTTCAGGGTAAGCAACAGCTCGGGCTTTGGTGCACATTGTCCAGTCCCTACGCCATTGAGTTGCTTGCAGGCTCCGGGTTCGACTGGCTGCTGATCGATACGGAGCATTCGCCAAGCGATGTTGTCGGCGTGCTGGCACAGCTGCAAGCGGTCGCACCTTATCCGGTGTCTGCCGTTGTCCGGCCTGCATGGAATGATCCGGTACTGATAAAGCGGTACCTGGACATTGGTGCGCAGACCTTGCTGCTGCCCTATATCCAGAACGCTGAAGAAGCTGAAGCGGGCGTGCGCAGTATTGAATACCCATCCGGCGGCATCCGGGGTGTGTCGGCTTTGACCCGGGCTACCCGATTTGGGCGCGTCAGGAACTACGCGGCCGAGTGCCGCGAGCAACTGTGCTTGCTGGTTCAGGTCGAAACACTCGAAGCCATCAGCCAACTGGAATCAATCGCCAGTGTCAAGGGTGTTGACGGGGTATTCATCGGGCCGGGCGATCTCGCGGCCAGCATGGGACTTTTGGGACAGCCCGGACACCCTGATGTGGTTTCAGTCATCGAAACCGCCATTGCCACCATCAGGAAGCACGGTAAACCCGCCGGCATTCTGACGGGCGACAAAGCCCTGGCCAAGAAATGCATTGAACTTGGAACCACTTTCACCGCGGTAGGCGTTGACGCTGGAATTCTGGCTGCGCAAACCACTCTTTTAAGAGATTCATTCACCCAGGAAAGCCTGTGCTGAATCCCCTGCCATCCCCATGAACATTAACGTATCCGATATCAACAAGCTCGCACCCGTTGGCCGGCTCAGAGCCGTTTCATTGGGAACGGACATCTACCATGGGCAAATGCGAATTGCCGCAGCAAATTTGATCGCTTGCCTGGGGCCTGTAGGCACCTATAGTGAAGATGCTGCGATCCTGTATTTCGGATCGAGTAACAAACGCCTGCTGCTACCTTCGCTGGATGCCATATTCGAAGCGTGCGAATCGGGATTGGCTAGCCACAGTGTCGTAGCTGTTGAGAACAGCACGGAGGGAGCCGTTCCAAGGACCCTTGATCTTTTGTATAAAACAGAGCTTCAAATATGCGGCGAATTGTCGCTGTTACTGCGACATGATCTTTTAACGCAATCTGGACAGCTCCATGGTGTTACTCATGTTCGCGCACACGCACAGGCACTTGCGCAGTGTCATGGATGGTTGTCCACGAATGCGCCACACTTGATACGAGAAGCGGTGTCAAGTAATGCGGAAGGAGCAAGGCTTGCTGCCCAGGACCCAACCTCTGCTGCGATTGGCGGTCTGAGATCGGCTGAGGAATACGGACTATTGGCTGCCTTTCATGCCGTTCAGGACGATCCGAGTAATCGCACCCGTTTTTTTGTTTTAAGTCGCAAAGACAACGCATCAGAAGCTCTCGGGGTCGGGGGTAAGACATCAATTATTGTGTCGGTGCCGAATGAGGTGGGCGCTCTTTTCCGTGTGGTTGAGCCTTTCGCTCGACATGGTGTCTCGATGTCCAGGTTTGAGTCGCGGCCTGTCAAGTCGGGGGCTTGGGACTACAACTTCTATATAGATATCGTTGGTAGTCGTTTGGAGGAGAAGGTGGCGAATGTGCTCGCTGAACTTCAGCGGCAGGGAGCAAAAGTGAAGTTACTAGGCTCTTACTTCGACACGGATCAACATTGATCTGGTAGGGCGTTTTCCATCTCAACGCCACGAGATGTTTGGCAAAGCTGAAGGCGCAGACAAAGGCCAACACATGTGCTTTCAGGTTCTCCAGGTCGGGGGAGGCCAAATTAGGCTAGCGAACACGCGATTGCGCTTTCACAGTTTGAGCGGCGTCACGATAGGGCAAAAGAAGGTGAGCGGCTTCTGGCTGAAGCCGCTAAGTGGCAGCATGCTCAGGAGATTCGAGAATATGTTGCCGAAATCCTCCGACTCGCTGGGCACAGTCCTGCTTCAGCATTAGCTGAGTGGGCAAAGTGGGTGCTGCAGGTGGCGGCAACGGAAGACCCAATACAAGCAAAGCTGGCTTCACTTGGCCCCGGTACCAACGGCTGAATCCCTCAAGGCCTTTATAGCTTTTGCGCGTTGATCGTCGACGTATTTAGCGACATTCGTGATGTGTCCGTGCCACTTCTTTCCAAGCTCATTTGGTTCGGGTGATCTTGACGATGACATATTGATGGCCACCGCTCGCACTTTCTTTGCCAGCGTCGGAAACAGTAAAACCATCTCCTCCGCCAGCTGCAATCCAAGTCTCAACAAGCTTATGAAAGCCTTCACCATCCATTCCTAATATATGGGGGCTGACATAGAAAGAACTCCCAATCGCCGAATCAGCCAAGAGGCTATCAAATTTATTCATGCAACCACCACCCTTTCACCTTTAAGGAAACAGGACGCACAGATCAGCTGCCTGGTCCCGCCCCGTGCCTTGCTGTTCTTCAATAGAACACCATACTTGCCACCGGTGGGCACCACAAGGTACAAACCGCCAGAGTCCGGGTAGGCGCTCTCGGGCCTCGCCCTCAGGGTATTTGGCGTTCTTGCATGCTGTATCTGTCAGGCCATTTTGGGGGACTTTCTGGCTTAGGCGGGGAATTTCCCTGCTTTAGCCCCCAAAAAAAACCTTAGGTGTCAAAAGACGATGCGAGACGACCTGAAACAAAAAAGCCCCGGCTGGCGGGGCTTTCAGGGCATTTTAGATACGTCCTGAGATGTTCTTGGATGCATTTCTGGCGGAGAGGGTGGGATTCGAACCCACGGTACCTTGCGGTACGCCTGATTTCGAGTCAGGTACATTCGGCCACTCTGCCACCTCTCCTGTGTCGAGCCGCAATTCTAGCAGGCTCTGGCAGGGCCCCATGCTTGTCGCTTCGCGTACTGCGCTGCCCCCGAGGGGCTATACCTGCTTCCTGCGGCAAACGGTCAGGGTGCCAGCACCTTCACGCCGCCCATATAGGGCTGCAACACCAACGGCACCTCGACGGTGCCGCCTCTCACAGGTTCAGGTGCTGGTAATTTTGGTTGCGGCCGCTTCGCTTAACTTCGCTGCGCGAAGCTTAGCCTTCACCGAAATTACCCAGCCGACGGTGCAAGCACCGTCACGCCGCCCATATAGGGCTGCAACACCAACGGCACCTCGACGGTGCCGTCGGCGTGCTGGTAATTTTCCAGCACGGCCACCAGGGTGCGGCCGACGGCGAGGCCGGAACCGTTCAGGGTGTGCACGAACTCGTTTTTGCCTTGCGCGTTCTTGAAGCGGGCCTGCAGCCTGCGCGCCTGGAAGGCTTCGCAGTTGGAGATCGAACTGATCTCGCGGTAGGTGCTCTGGGCGGGCAGCCACACCTCGAGGTCGTAGGTCTTGCTGGCGCCAAACCCCATGTCGCCGGTGCACAGCAACATGACGCGATAAGGCAGACCAAGCTTTTGCAAAATCATCTCGGCGTGGCCGGTCATGTCTTCCAGCGCTTCGTAGCTTTTCTCCGGATGCACGATCTGCACCATTTCCACCTTGTCGAACTGGTGCTGGCGGATCATGCCGCGGGTGTCGCGGCCATAGCTGCCGGCTTCGGAGCGAAAGCACGGTGTGTGGGCGGTGAATTTCAGTGGCAGTTGCGCCTCGGGCACGATCTCGTCGCGCACGAAGTTGGTGAGCGGCACTTCCGACGTGGGAATCAAATACAAAGAGCGCTTGGTCAACTCCGCGATCTGCTCATCATGAACAGTCGCCAAACCCAAGCCAGCTTCCACGCGAAACAAATCCCCCTCGAACTTGGGCAGTTGGCCCGTACCGCGCAGGGAGTCGCCATTGACGATGTACGGCGTGTAGCACTCGGTGTAGCCGTGCTCCAGCGTCTGCACGTCGAGCATGAACTGGGCCAGCGCGCGGTGCAGGCGGGCCAGCTGGCCTTTCATCACGGTGAAGCGGGAGCCCGTGAGCTTGGTGCCCAACTCGAAGTCCAGCCCCAGTGGCTGCCCCACGTCCACATGGTCCTTGACCTCGAATGCGAAGGCCGGCGGCTCGCCGCCCGGGCCTTCGATCGGGCTCCATTTGCGCACTTCCACATTGCCCTGCTCGTCGGCACCCAGCGGCACCGATTCGTGCGGCAAATTGGGCACCGCCAGCAGCAGGCCCTGCAGCTCGGTCTGGATCTGGTCGAGCCGGGCTGCGGAGGACTCCAGTTCGGCCTTGGAAGCACTCACCTGTGCCATGACGGCGCTGGCGTCTTCGCCTTTGGACTTGAGCTGGCCGATCTGTTTGGACAGGGTGTTGCGCTGGCTTTGCAGCTCTTCCGTACGGATTTGCAGGGCTTTGCGTTCGGCCTCCAGGGCCTGGAACGCTTGCACATTAAGGAAAGCTTGCGGGCTCTTGCGCATCTCCAGGCGGGCGATGGCCGAGGGCAGGTCTTTGCGGAGCAGGTTGATGTCTAGCATGGGGGGATTGTATTTCGGGACTTCTATAAATCCGATTCCCGGGCGCATGGCAGCGTTGCGCGGTGCTCGGTGCTCGGAATCCTCATGCACTCAAGTGCATTCCGGTGTCCTGCGGCTCCGTGCGCCTTGCCCTGCATCCCGAAGATCGAATTTCTAGTGTGGTGTTGCATGCTTGACGGCGCCAATAAAACCGATGGATTTTTGGTCAGGGCAAGGCGCAAACCACAGCAATAGCCCCGCTATTGCGCGGATTTGCAACGCCGCCATGGACGAAAAGACGCGGTTTTAGGTGCCGGATAGCGTGCAACACCACACCAGAAGCCCCTTTTGCGCCAATTTAATTTCAGACAAGCGACGCCGGGTCCAGGTTGGCGCCGCAAATGATGAGGCAGAGCTTTTCATCAGCGCGCGGCGCGTAGCGGCCGCTGTGCAACGCGGCCAGCGGCAACGCGGCGGCGGGTTCAACGGCCAGTTTCAATTCGTTCCAGAGCCAAGACTGCGCCGCCCGGATGGATTCGTCGCTGAGCAGCAGCGCATCACGCACATGGGCCTGGGTCGCGTCCCACGCCAGCCCGCCAATGCGTTTGGCGCCCAGAGAATCGGCTGCAATGCCGCTGACGGCGACGTCCACCGGCTCGCCGGCCTCGCGGGCCTTGAACAGCGTGGGGGCCAGTTCAGGCTCCAGCGCCACGACACGGCTGCGCTGTTCAAACCAGCTGGCCACACCGCCAATCAGGCCACCGCCGCCGACGCTGACCAGCACGGAGTCCGGCACGCCGCCCTGCTGCTCGATCTCCAGCGCCATCGTGCCGGCCCCTGTCAGCACTTCGGGCTGGTCATAGGCGTGCGTGAGCAGCGCGCCGGTTTCCCGCTGGCGCGCCAGGCAGGCCTGCAGCGCGTCGGCGTAAGCCGCGCCCGTGACCACGACCCGGGCGCCCAGCGCGGCGAGACGGGCGCGCTTGGCCGGGCTGGACACTTCAGGCACAAACACCTCGCAGTGCACACCCAGCTCTTTGGCGGCTGCCGCAGTGGCAATGCCTGCATTGCCACCCGACGCCACGATCACGCCGCTGGGCGGTATAGGATTGGACAGCAGGCGGTTCAGCATGCCACGCGCCTTGAAACTGCCGCCCGTCTGCAAATGCTCCAGCTTGAGCCAGACTTCAGCGCAGGCCACACCCACCGCCTTGCCCGGCAGTTTCCACAACGGGGTTTGACGAATAAAGTGACTGTAAGCCTGATTGAACACGCCCAGGCAGTTCTCGATTTGATAGCGGCTGGTCATGGCCGGCGTCAGGTCAGTTGATGGAGTTGGCTGTCGCCGACGTCCAGCATATGGCCCTGGGCATCGACCTTCAGGCCCTTGGGCAGCGGAAACTTGATGGTTTCCTCTATCCCGTCCATCTTGCGCACGGAGACCGCGCCCAGCGCCCGGATGCGATCTATCACCTGCTTGACGAGTATCTCCGGGGCCGAGGCGCCGGCCGTCAGACCGACGCGGCTCTTGCCCTCGAACCATGACTCCTGCAGCTCGCTGGCGTCGTCCACCATGTAGGCCTCAGTGCCCAGCTTGGCGGCCAGCTCGCGCAGACGGTTGCTGTTCGAACTGGTCGGGCTGCCAACCACGATGAGGATGTCCACCTGCGGGCTCAGCACCTTGACGGCGTCCTGCCGGTTTTGCGTGGCGTAGCAAATGTCCTGCTGCTTGGGCTCGCGCACCTGCGGAAAGCGCGCCTTCACGGCCGCGCTGATCTCGGCTGCGTCATCCACGCTCAGCGTGGTTTGCGTCACCACGGCCAGCCGCTCGGTTTGCGAGGGGGTGATGCGTGCCACGTCGGCCACGTCTTCCACCAGGTGGATGCCGCTGTCGAGCTGGCCCATCGTGCCCTCCACCTCGGGGTGGCCCTTGTGGCCGATCATGATGAACTCGTAACCTTCCTTGTGCAGCTTGGCCACTTCGACGTGCACCTTGGTCACCAGCGGACAGGTGGCGTCAAAAATCTGGAAGCCGCGGGCGCGCGCCTCGTCCTGGATGGCCTTGCTCACGCCATGGGCGCTGAACACCAGCGTGGCGCCCGGCGGCACGTCGGACAGCTCTTCAATAAAGATCGCGCCCTTGGCCTTGAGCTCGTTGACCACATAGGTGTTGTGCACGATTTCATGGCGCACGTAGATCGGTGCGCCAAACTTGGTCAGCGCCCGCTCGACGATTTCAATGGCCCGGTCGACACCGGCGCAAAAGCCGCGCGGCTCGGCGAGCAGGATTTCGTCAAGCCGTTTGTCTGCGGTATTCATAAAACGCCAATCACTTGCACTTCAAACACCACCGGCTGGCCGGCCAGCGGGTGGTTGAAGTCAAACTGCACGGCATCGCCGCCTTCCTTGACCTGCTGAACGGCGCCGGCGTATTGGCCCATGCCGTCCGGCGTGGGGAACTGCACCACATCGCCGACCTTGTACTGCTCGTCGGGATCGCCCAGCTCATTGAGCAGCTTGCGCGCCACCCATTGCACCAGGGTGGGGTTGCGCTCGCCAAAGGCCGCACCGGCGGCCAGTTCGAACGTGGTACGCGTGCCCTCAGGCAGGCCCAGCAGGCGCTGCTCGATGGCGGGCGACAACTCGCCGGTGCCCAGGCTCAGCGTGGCCGGCTTGCCGCCAAAGGTATTGATGATGTCGGCGCCGTCCGGGCCGGCCATGCGGTAATGCAGGGTCAGGAAAGAGCCTGGCTGGACAAGTGCGGGAGCGGTGGTTTCCACGGGGGGCATAAAACTCTCTGGGCCGGCGGGGGCGGCCAACAACTGTTTGTAAACTGCCTCTATTGTAGAAAGTAAGCCATGTCCGGGAGAAAAGCCGGATTTGCCCCGCTCCCTCTCCCTGATCGGACCCCTTCCCCCATGCTGCTGAAAGACCTGCCCGAGGACGCCCGCCCCCGAGAAAAACTGCTGGCGCGCGGCCCCGGCGCCCTCAGCGATGCCGAACTGCTGGCGCTGCTGCTGCGCACCGGCCTGCCCGGCAAGAATGCGCTGCAAATGGGCCAGGAACTGGTGGACACCTTCGGCGGCGTCGCCGGGCTGCTGCACACCGGGCCCGAAGCGCTCAAATGCATCAAGGGCCTGGGCCCGGCCAAACGGGCCGAGCTGGTTGCGGTGCTGGAACTGGCCCGCCGTGCGCTGGCCGAAGAACTGAAGGAAAAGGCGCTGTTTTCCACACCGCAGGCCGTGCGTGACTATTTGCAGCTGCAGCTGGGGAGCCGGCCGCACGAGATCTTTGCCGTGCTGTTTCTGGACAGCCAGCACCGCCTGATTGCCCTGGAAGAGCTGTTTCGCGGCACGCTGACGCAAACCAGCGTCTACCCGCGCGAAGTCGTGGTGCGGGCACTGGCGCTGAACGCCGCCAGCGTGGTGCTGGCGCACAACCACCCCAGCGGCGCCGCCACGCCCTCGCGCGCCGACGAGGCGCTGACGCAAACCCTCAAGTCCGCGCTGGCGCTGGTGGATGTGCGCGTGCTCGACCATTTTGTGGTGACAAGTACCCAGGCGGTGTCGATGGCCGAGCTGGGTTTGCTCTAGCATCAAGCCATCCACGCATCATGAACACCCCCACCCCTAAACGCCTGAAGGACCTGAAGGATCTCAAGGCCGTCAAGCTGGAAATCGCAACGCGCGCCCGGCAGGCCGCTGAACAGCAGGCTGCGCGCCTGGCCGCCGCGGCAAAAGCCAAAGCCGAAAAGGAACTCTTTTCACGCGCCGTCGGCCCCGTCAAGGCCTTGCCGGCCAGGCACCTGCCCGGCAATCCGGGCCACCGGGCCAGCCTGCCGCCGGCGCAGCCCGCGCCCATTGCGGTGCAGCAGCAGCGCGACGAGCTGGCCGTGATGCGCGAAGCCATCTCGGACGAGTTTGATGTGGAAAGCCTGCTGGATACCGACGAGGCCCTGAGCTTTCGCCGGCCCGGCATGGGGCCGGACGTGGTGCGCAAGCTGCGCCGCGGCGGCTGGAGCATCCAGGGCCAGCTCGACCTGCACGGCCTGCGGCGCGAGGACGCCCGCGAGGCGCTGGCCCAGTTCATCAAGGACGCCCACAAAACCGGCTGGCGCTGCGTGCGCGTGGTGCACGGCAAGGGGCTGGGCTCGCCGGGCAAGACGCCGGTACTCAAGGGCAAAGTGCAGAGCTGGCTGATCCAGAAGCAGGAAGTGCTGGCCTTCGTGCAGGCCCGGCCGGCCGAAGGCGGCGCCGGGGCGCTGGTGGTGTTGCTGGCGCAGGGCTGAGGCAGACTGTCACAACCCGAACACGGCACGCCCGATGGCGGCGGATTCGTAGCCGTGCCTGAAGAGGAGTTCGTAGGTCTGCAGTGGCACCTTTTTCAGCGAGGTCGGGTACGCGGCTGCAGTCTTTACGCTCTCCCTGTCGAGCCAGTTGCCGGCGGGGCATGCGGCGCCCGATCGCCTGGCGATGTCCTGGGCGGTGGCGCCAAGCCGCAAATAAGCGGCGCGCCCGCTTTCTTTCCACGCATAGGCCATCAGCCCTCTCGCACGCAGCGCCCGGGTCTGGTCAGACATGATGTCGGCCACGCGCTTGAGCCGGAACAGGTTCAGCCGCCCCATATCGAAGCCTTTGGGCAAGGGCGCGCCTGCGTCGGACGAAATGATCACGCCGTCAACTTTCGGCTTCGGGCCGAAGCCGGCATCAAAAAACGGCTCAAGCCCGAGGTTGTCATAGACCCCGCCGTCGTAAAGATGAATTCTGGCGAAGCGGTCTTCCGCCGGCCGGGCCTCATCACCCGACGCATACATCGGAAGGTCCCAGTCGAAGCTGTCGGCTCGCAGGACGTAAGGGCCTATCAACCCGGGAAAGGCCGCCGACACGGCCATGGCGTCGCGCAGCGGAAACCGCTTCAGCGGGGTGGACCCCAGCGTCCAGTCGCGCAACTGGCCGCCTTCAATGCAGGCGCGCTTGCCGGTTTCGGCGGTGGTGGCATTGATCGACCAGACCGGCGATGCAGGAAGTTCATCGAGAAGGGCATCAACACCCCAGGTGCTGCCAATGGCCGAAGCCAGCACATTGGCGCGGGACAGGGCAAAGCGCCAGTTGGCCGGGCGCAGCATGGCCCGCATCGCGGCCTTCTGCAAATCCGTGGTGGTCAGCACCTCCTTCAGCTCCGGCAACAGCGCCTCGAGGTACTCGCCGCTGGTCGGCCAGCGCATGCCATTGAGCTGCAGGAGCAGGCCCACCAGCAGGCTTCCGCCGGACACGGTGGAGACCTTGCTCACGTGTTCCAGCGCCCCATGCTCCGCCAGGGACTTCAACACGCCGCAGTGAAAGACCATGGCGCGCATTCCTCCACCCGAAAGGGCAAGGTAGATGGGCTTCATATCCGTTCCCGCCACACTAGGTTTGGACAGGCGACAGAGGCGCAGCGTCCCGCGAGCCGCGGCCTGCAAGGCCTCGAGAGCTACACGCAGCGAGCAACCGTGGGGGCTCTTCCCTCCAGCAGGGGCCGCGGGACTGGCTTCGCCAGACCGCAGGCGCAGCGGCCCCCTCGGGGGGCAGCGTATTACACGCAGTGAAAAGCGTGGGGGCTAACAGACTTCACTCGCCACGATTTCGCATCCAGTCAGCCGTCTGGAAAAACGAGGCATTGAGCCGGGTACGCAGGGCGTCGTCCACGCCGGTCTCGCGCATGGCCTGGTCCATGCAGGCCAGCCACTGGTCGCGCTCGAGGATGCCGATAGAGCCGATGGCGCCGCCGCCGGTTTGCTGCGGCATGTGACGCATGCGCAGGCGCGGATGGCCAAAGCGATCGGTGTAATGCTGCGGCCCGCCCAACCAGCCGCACAAAAACCAGAACAGGCGCTGCCGGGCATTGTCCAGCGTGCTGCCGTGCGCCGCACGCAGGGCCGCGTAGCCCGGCTCCAGGTCCATCAGGTCATAAAAGCGCTCGACCACGGCCTTGACGCGCTCCTCGCCGCCTATCCAGGCGAACGGGGTTTCAAACGGCGGGTTGCCGGGGGGTTTCTCTTCGATCTGCATGCGGGTGCTTGGATAAGTGGCTGGTTGAGAGATCTGCGTGCTTAACGTAGAGCCCTCACCCCCACCCTCTCCCAGAGGGAGAGGGCGTAAAAAAATTCTGGCCTGCTCTCTGGATTATCTTGCCCCCTCGCCCTCTGGGAGAGGGTTGGGGTGAGAGCTGACGGGAAGGTGTGCAAGAACTCATGCCAGTCAGGTGGCTTTGCGCAAGGTTTCGACCACCGGCGTGTTCAGCACCGAACGCAGTCCCCACCACCCCGCCGCAAGCGCCAGGGCCGCGCCGGCCAGGCTGCCGAAGACCGGCACCGTCCAGGAACCGGTCCAGCTGAATTCAAACACAAAGCGCGCCAGCCCCCAGCCCACCGCCAGCGCGACGAGCGAAGCCAGGAAGCCGGCGAGCAGGCCGACGCCCGCCAGCTCGGCGCGCTGCACCTGCCGCAGCAGCGAGGCGCGCGCGCCCACCGCGCGCATGATGGCGAACTCGCGGGCGCGCTCTTCACGCGTGGCCGTGATGGCAGCAAACAGCACCACCACGCCGGCCGCCAGCGTAAAGCCAAACAGGAATTCCACGGCACGTATCACCTGGTCGAGCACGCGCTGCACCTGGGCCAGCGTGCTGCTCATGTCGACATTGGTGATATTGGGAAACGCCTTGACCAGGGTATTGTCAAAACTCTGGGGACGGGGCTGACCGTTCACCGCAAGGACCGGCTCGGGCGCGCGGAAGGCGCTGATGAAGGACACCGGCACATCGGCCGGCAACTGCGCCACCGGGTACATCACAAAAAAGTTGACCCGCATCGAGCTCCAGTCGACTTTGCGCAGGCTGGTGATCTTCGCCTCGCTGAGCTGGCCGCCAATGTCAAAGCGCAGGGCGTCGCCGAGCTTCAGGCCCAGCGTTTTGGCCAGGCCCTCCTCCACGCTGATGGCGTCTTTTTCGCCTGCCGTCCACCGCCCGCCCGTCAGCTGGTTGTGCGTGGGCATCACAGCGCTGTTGGACAAATTGAACTCGCGGTCGACCAGGCGCCTGGCGCGGTCGTCCTCAAAGTCATCGGGCGTCACGGCCTTGCCATTCACCGCCACCAGACGGCCGCGAATCATGGGGTACCAGTCAAACTTTTTGACGCCGCCATCGCGCAGGGCCTGCTGGAAGGCATCGCCCTGCTCGGGCTGCACGTTGATCACAAAGCGGTTGGGCGCATCAGGCGGCGTAGCCTTGCGCCAGCTGCTGATCAGGTCAGTGCGCAGCAGCACCAGCAGCATCAGCGCCAGCAAACCCACGGCCAGCGCGCTGGTCTGCACCACCGCATACACCGGTCGCGCCGACAGCTGCCGGGTGGCCAGCATCAGCCAGCGCGGCGCGGTGGCCTCGTTCACGCTGACGCGCAGCAACTTGATGGCGGCATAGCTGGCCAGCGCAAACACCAGCACAGCCCCCAGAAAACCGCCGACTGCGATCAGCCCGAGCTTGAGGTCACTGCTGGCGGCCACCAGCAGCGCAGCAAAACCGGCCACGCCCACACCCAGCACGGCCATGGACGCCGGCTTCAGGTTGCCGACATCGCGGCGAATCACGCGCAGCGGCGGCACCTGTGCCAGCTGCAGCACCGGCGGCAAACCAAAAGCAAGCAGCAGCGTGAGGCCCATGCCCATGCCAAAAGCCACGGGCCAGAAGGTCGGCGCGGGCAATGCCGTTTCCACCAGGCCCGCCAGCAGCACCACAAACCCGTAGTGCACCGCAAACCCAATCATCACGCCGAGCGCACTGGCTGCGAGGCCGGTCAGCGCAAACTCAAAACCATAGGCCAGGGCAATGGTGCGCTGCGACTGGCCCAGCACCCGCAGCATGGCGCAGTCGTCCAGGTGCTTGGCGGCAAAGCCGCGCGCCACGATGGCCACTGCCACGGCGCTCAGCAAGGCCGCCAGCAGCGCGACCAGATTCAGGAATTTCTCGGCACGGTCCAGCGTCTGGCGCATCTCGGGGCTGCCGCTTTCCAGCGACTCCAGGCGCACGCCGCGAATGCCGGACTGCTCCGCCGGCTTCTTGATCTCCTCGCTTGCCCATTTCACGTAGGCCTTGACGGCCTTGTCGTCCCCCGCGACAGCGAAGCGGTAATTGGTGCGGCTGGCGGGCTGGATCAGGCCCGTGGCGGCCACATCGGCCTGGTTGACCATGACGCGCGGCGAAAAGCTGATGAAGCCCGCGCCGCGGTCCGGTTCCTGCACGATGATGCGGGTCAGCTTGAAGCTGGACTCGCCCATCAACAGGGTCTGGCCCAGTTGCAGGCCCAGGGCGTCAAGCAGCGAGGCATCGGCCCAGGCGGTGCCGGGGGCGGGGATGTCGCGGGTGTCCCGTCCAGCGCCTTCCAGGCTGTCCGAAACTTTCATGGCGCCACGCAAGGGGTAGCCTTCCGGCACGCCCTTGAATGCCACCAGCTTGGCCTGCCCGCCCTCTTCATCGGGGGCCCGGCCCATGGTGGGAAAGGTCACGGTGGACACGGACTGCAGGCCCAGCGCCCGGGCTTTGGCGATAAAGGCGGCCGGGGTCACATCATCACTGCGGACCACCGCATCCCCGCCCAGCAATCGCCCCGCGTCACGCTGCAATCCGCCCTTGAGCCGGTCGGCAAAAAACCCCACCGCGGTCAGCGCAGCCACGGCCAGCGTGACGGCCACAATCAGCAGGCGCAACTCACCGGCCCGCAAATCGCGCAGCAGCGATCTCCAGCCGAGCTTCAGAAACAAAAAGTGCATGTGGCAACCTTACCTCAAAGCGTGCGCCCCCAGTTCAAGGCCGGGCTTTCTCGGTATCGGCCCGGGATGAGGCGCCGGCCGGCGCATTGGCCTGCGGCAACGCATCGAGCCGCTGCTCCAGCGCACGCAGCACCGGGCCGATGTTGGCGCCCACTCTGATCTGGGGGTTGGAAAATCCGTCCTCCTTGCCGGCGTCGATCTCGCGCTGTTTGATCAACGGGACGGCACGGGCAAAGGCCTGCTCAAAGGAATGGGTCTTGCGCAGCTGCTCGTCAAACATCGCCCGGCCAAAAAAGGTGAGCTCGGACAGGCGGCCGCAACCGTACGAGGTGTGGGTGGCGTCCGCTGCCGTCATGACCAGCGTGTTGTCGTTGGCCAGCACGTCCACCCAGCCGCCGGAGTAGCAGGCCGAGACCGCAATCACGCGGTTGCGGATGCCGGCCTTGTCCAGCGCCTCCCGCAACACGCTGGGGCTCAGTGCTTCGACCTCCAGCGGCCAGTGCGAGGCGGCGAGCTTGAAATCGCGGGCGCCGTGGGACGTGAGGTAGACGACCAGCACGTCCTTGTCCCGGTCCATGCGCTGCGCCAGCGCTTCAATGGCCCGCTGCAGATTAAGCGGGGTGGCCCAGGGATGGGTCGCGGCAGTGCTGCCGTGGTTCAACAGGTGAATCACGCGGCCGCCGGCGTCAAAGCGCTCGGCCAGGACGCGGCTCACCAGGGTGCTTTCGCGCAGGAAAACATCTTCGGAGGCATAGGGGGCAAACACGAGCCCGTAGACGTCGGCCACCCCGGGGCGTTCGGGCGCGATGGCGGCGAGGGTGCGCTGCCACAAGGCCTGCTGCATCTCCAGGGTTTGCTGGGTCAGGTGCAGCCTGGGCTTGTCGTCTTCCACCGCAGCTTTGCGCGCATAGTCCGGCTCCCACGCACGGGCCTCGAATTGCCACAACGTCAGGCCCGTGGTCGCGATGAGGGCCAGCGCAAACACCGCCGCACGCCAGGTCCAGCCCGCGAAACGCACAATCAGAAAGAAGCTGATACCCAACGACCATGCGGTGAACACGAGGTAAAACGCCCAATACAGCCAGGGCGCCGAGAACACCCGGCCCTTGACCCAGCCATGGACAATGGCTGCGGTCAGGCCCTCATACAGCAAGGTGTTGGGGAGGGACGCGATCAGCCACAGCACAACGCAGGTGGCGACGCCGGCCAGGCGGGGGCTGTCCGCCGCTGCGGAGACGTCCGGCCTGGGCTTCGCCGGAAAGGCCCACCAGGCCAGTCCGATAAAAGCAGCCAGCGTCCACCAGCCCGACAACCAGGCCTGCACACTGAAGCGGGCAGGCCCATCGATCTCCATGCGCGGCGCGGCCACTTCCACCAGCAAAACCAGCAGCGTCAACAGGAACGCCTGCCACGGTGCAGGCACCTGTCCGGCGACCCGGGGGGTCAAAAAAAAGGCCGCACGCAGACCTTCCTTCAGCCAGCGGCTGACGGACAGGTAGCCGGATGAATCAGGCCTTGGTCTGCTGGAGGAAGCGGGAACGTCCGGAATACCCGGCAGCGTGGACTGGATGGGTTGCTCACTCATGGCGGCATCATGCCACGCCACGTTCAGGATTCGGCCACCGGCGTCCGCAGGTTGGGTCCGGCCAGTTCGGGCTGCAGATGCAGCCGCTCGGGCGTGGCATAGCAGATAAAGCGCTTGTTGGTCGCACGGCCAATGGCGCACAGGCCGACCGACTGCGCCACCTGGTGCCCCATCTGGGTGATACCGCTGCGGGACACCACGATAGGCACGCCCATCTGGGCCGACTTGATGACCATCTCGCTGGTGAGGCGGCCGGTCGTATAAAACACCAGGCCTTCCAGGCCGAGAGCGGTGGGTGAAGTGCCGAGCGTGGAGTCCCCCTCTTCTCCAGCCGGGGCCGCGGAACCGGCTTTGCCGGGCCGCAGGCGCAGCGCCCCCTCGGGGGGCAGCGCATTACGCGCAGCGAAAAGCGTGGGGGCCACATCTTGCATCCACATCCAGCCGGCGATCGTATCGATGGCATTGTGCCGCCCGACATCTTCCACGAACAGCAGCATGCCGGCGCGGTCGTCCGCCACCTGGAACAAGGCGCAGGCGTGGACTGAACCAGCGGACTTGTAGGTAGTCTCCTTCAGGCGGATGGTGTTGACCAGCTCATAGAGCTGGCTTTGCGTGATGTGCGCGTCCGCGGGCAGCTCGATCTGGTCCACCTCGTCCATCAGGCCGCCAAATACACTGCCCTGGCCGCAGCCGGTGGTGACCACGCGCCGGGCTGTTTTTTCCTCGATGTCCTCAATGCCGTGGCGGGTTTTGACGGCTGCGGCGCCCACCTCCCAGTCGACGGTGATGGATTCGATGTCCTGCACCGACTTGACCAGCCGCTGGTTGCGCAGGTAGCCGAGCACCAGCCATTCAGGATGCGCGCCCAGCGTCATGAGCGTGACCAGTTCGCGTTTGTCGACATACACCGTCAGCGAACGCTCGGCGGGAATGGAGACCTTTAGATGCTCGCCATATTCATTGACCGCGTCGATCTCGCAGGTCAGGGGCGCCTGGGCAAGCGTCAGGCGGGGCAAAAGCAGGGGCGGCGGCGGGTACATGAATGAAGACTACAACAAAAAAGCCGGTCCCTCGCGGGCCGGCCTTTCAGGGGTATGAGGTTTCAGGACTTTTTGGCCGGGTTCACCACCGCATCGGGCTGCTTGGTGCTGGGAGGGCTGGTTGCGGTAGGGGCCGGAGAATGCGCGCCCGAGGCTTCGATGGGCTTGGCCGCTTCTGGCGCCGCATAGGTAAAGGCGCCGGGATCCGCGCAGGCCGGCGCTGCCGCGGGCGGCTTGGTTTCCTTGCCTGCCGCCTTCGCGGATTTGTAATAGCTGGCCGCCACTTTGTCCTGCGCCTTGCACAGCTGGTAGGCCTCGACCTTGCCCGTCCACGCGGTCTTGGCAGCCGCCTCGGCGGCTTTGGCCTTGGCTTCGTCGTTCAGGGGCGGCAGCTTGGCCAGCGCGAGCGCAGGCACACCTGCCAGCAGGCTCCAGGTCAAAAGTCGAATCAGTTTTTTCATGGCGTCCTCGCTGTCCTCACTGCTTTAAACCTGTACTGTCTGGCCAGGTGGCGCAGGCTCACTGCGCTGGCGGGGGATCTTGCCCGCCTTCACGTCGTCATACCAGTACTCGTGATGCTCCTTCGCCCAGGTCTCATCCACATAGCCGGTTCCCATGGCCTTGAAGGCGCCCTGCATGCCGAGGGTGCCAATGTAGATGTGACCGAGGAACATGCACATCATGAGCACGGTGGCCACCGCATGCACCATGTGCGCGATCTGCATGGTCGCGCGCTCGTACACCAGGCCCGGCAGCAGCTTGTCGAGGACCAGGCCCGATGACACCACCACCACACCCAGGAAAAACACACCGCCCCAGAAAATCACTTTCTCACCGGCGTTGAACCGGTTGGACGCCGGTTCCGCACCGGAGATCAAGCCACCTCCCTTGAGCAGCCAGTTCAGATCGCCTTTTTGCGGCCAGTTATCGCGCAGGAAGGTCACAAACACAATGAGCAGGGACACGGCAAACACGGGGCCTGCAAAGTTGTGCAGGTTTTTAAGTGCGTAGGTCAGCCAGCCAAACAGGGTGCTGCCCAGGACCGGCAGCAGAAAAAACTTGCCGAAGGCCATCACCACACCGGACACGGCCAAAATGACAAATGCCGTGGCGTTGGACCAGTGTGCCGCGCGCTCAAACGGCGTGAAACGCTCAATCTTTCGGCCTGTCTCCGCACCGTGCGTCTTGATGGTGCCCTTGCTGAAGTAAAAAATCGCGATGGCCAGCACGACGATCAGCAGCAGCGCGCCGCCATACGGAATCAGCCAGTTATTGCGCACCTGCCGCCAGGCTTCACCCGCATTGGTCAGGCGCGAGCCGGGGTATTGCACAAAAGGCTGAATCAGGTTGCCGGCTTCCGGCGCTTCACTTTTGGGCAGGCTGCTGTAGCCGGTGACGCCCTGGCCGACCTGGCGCCACATGGGCGCATTGTTGCCGGGCTGGACTTTGGCGCGCTCCGCGTTGGTCTGCTTGGCATAGTTTGGATCGGCACTCGCGTCGGGTTTGACGTCAAAAATGTTCTGGCCCTGAATCCCGCCGGATGCCCCGGGCGCAGCTGATGCGGCCGGCGCTGCTGGAGCGGGAGTAACAACGCCCGAGGCCTGGGGTGGCTGGGGCGCAGGCGTCTGCGCCCCGGTCAGTCCGGCCCAGGCAAACGCCATGAAAAATACCGCCGATCGCGCGCGTTCCAGTTCCATAGAGCCTCCGCTCACTTTGCCTTGGAATATTCATTCTGGGTGTTCTGTGCACGGGCTTTCAGCCCCTGCTCCCAGCTGGTCTTGTCGCCGCGCTTCCACCCCGGTGCCGCAAACTGGTTCTCAACCCCCTGAAACGGCGCGACATCGCTTTTCACGCCACCCATGGATTGCGGTTTTTCGCCACAGGCTGACAATCCTGCCACGGCAGCAAGGGTTGAGAGAAGGATGAAAAAGCGCGTCATGATTTGCCTCCCGCGGGCGGCTGGCCGGCCTGTTTCGAACCGTACGCTGTTCCCCAGCCCCAGACCTCGGCACCTTTGCCGCGCTGCACCACCCGGTTGCGGAAGATGTCAGCGATCACATCGCCGTCACCGGCCAGCAGGGCCTTGGTAGAGCACATCTCGGCGCAGGCCGGCAATTTGCCTTCGGCCAGGCGGTTGCGGCCATATTTTTCAAATTCGGCCTGGCTGCCATTGACCTCCGGACCGCCTGCGCAAAAGGTGCATTTGTCCATCTTGCCACGCACACCAAAGGTGCCGGCCGCCGGAAACTGCGGCGCGCCGAATGGGCAGGCATAGGAGCAGTAACCGCAGCCGATGCAGACATCCTTGTCGTGCAGCACCACACCTTCATCGGTGCGGTAAAAACAATTGACCGGGCAAACGGCCATGCACGGCGCGTCGCTGCAATGCATGCAGGCGACCGAAATGGACTTTTCGCCGGGAACGCCGTCGTTGAGCGTCACCACGCGTCGGCGGTTGACACCCCACGGCACTTCGTTCTCGTTCTTGCAGGCGGTGACGCAGCCGTTGCATTCAATGCAGCGCTCGGCGTCACAGACAAATTTCATGCGTGCCATGGCGTCTCCAGAAAAAATATTTCGATCGGAAGCTGGCGTGGGGCTCTGCCCCAGCAAGGGGCCGCGAAAGCTGGCGCGGAGGCTCCGCCCAAGCAGGGGCCGCGGAACCGGCTTTGCCGGGCCGCAGGCGCAGCAGCCCCCTCGGGGGGCAGCGTATTACACGTAGTGAAAAGCGTGGGGGCCATATTCAAGCTCTCTCGACGTTGCAGATCGTCGTCTTGGTTTCCTGCATCATCGTCACGCTGTCGTAGCCATAGGTGGTGGCGGTGTTGGCCGCCTCGCCACGCACGACCGGGTGCGCGCCACTGGGGTAGTAGGCCAGCATGTCAGCCCCCTGCCAGCGCCCGGAGAAGTGGTACGGCATGAAGACGGTGTCCGGCCCCACCCGCTCCGTCACCAGGGCCTGCACATTCAGGCGAGCACCGGTCGGCGTGCTGACCCAGGCACGCTCACCATTGCGAATGCCTCTATCCGCAGCGATTTTTGGATTGATTTCGACGAACATCTCCTGCTGCAACTCGGCCAGCCAGGGATTGGAGCGGGTTTCTTCGCCGCCACCCTCGTATTCAACCAGCCGGCCGGAGGTCAGGATCAGCGGGAATTTCTCGTGCACCTTGTCGGCAATGTTTTTCTGCTGGATGGTCTTGTACAGCGTCGGCATGCGCCAGAAGGCTTTCTTGTCGTCATGCGTCGGGTACTTGGCCACCAGATCGGGGCGAATGCCGTAGAGCGGTTCGCGGTGCTGCGGAATCGCATCCGGGAAATTCCAGACCACCGCACGGGCCTTCGCATTGCCAAACACGTGGCAGCCATGGTTTTTCATGGTCACGCGGATGATGCCGCCCGATGAATCCGTTTTCCAGTTCTTGCCTTCGGCTGCGGCTTTTTCAGCCTCAGTCAGCTCATCCCACCAGCCGAGTTTCTTGAGCAGCAAGTGGTCGAACTCCGGATAACCGGTGGTGATGTCGGCGCCCAGCGAGTGCGAGCCGTCTTCGGCCAGCAGGTTGACGCCGTCCTTTTCCACGCCGAAGTTGGCGCGAAAATTACCGCCACCCTCCATGACATGTTTGGAGGTGTCATAGAGATTGGCGGAGCCGGGGTGTTTGAGTTCCGGCGTACCGTAGCAGGGCCACGGCAGGCCGAAATAATCCCCCGCCGTGTCATAGCCGGTTTCCTTGTCGATGCCGCCCCTGGACTTGAGGGTCTTGACGTCAAACAGATGCATGTTGCGCATGTGCGCCTTCAGGCGCTCGGGGCTCTGCCCGGTGTACCCAATGGTCCAGCAGGTCTTGTTGATCTCGCGCAGAATGTCTTCCGGCATGGGCTCGTCCATGCCCTTGACCTTTTGCATCTTGTAGTTCTTGGAGAGCTCTTTGGCAAAGCCCAGCTTCTCGGCGAACTGGTGCATGATCATGTGATCGGTGCGGCTTTCCCACAGCGGCTCAATCACTTTCTCGCGCCACTGCAGGGAACGGTTGGAGGCCGTCACCGAGCCGCTGGTCTCAAACTGGGTTGCCGCTGGCAGCAGGTACACCGCGCGGTTTGGATTGAGGTCTTCAGCCTTGCCCGGCATCGCCGCCATGGCCGCGGTGGCTGAAGGATAAGGGTCAATGACGACCAGCAAATCCAGCTTGTCCATGGCGCGCTTCATCTCCAGGCCACGGGTCTGGGAGTTGGGCGCATGGCCCCAGAAGAACACCCCGCGCAGGTTGGATTCCTGGTCAATGAGTTCGTTTTTCTCCATCACGCCGTCGATCCAGCGGGAGACGGTGATGCCGGGCTTGCCCATCATGGCGGGCGAGGCATAACGCCCCTTGATCCATTCGAAGTCAACACCCCATATCTTGGAAAAGTGCTTCCACGATCCTTCCGCCAGGCCATAGTAGCCCGGCAGGGAGTCGGGATTGGGCCCCACATCGGTGGCGCCCTGCACATTGTCGTGGCCGCGGAAAATATTGGTGCCGCCGCCGGATACGCCGACATTGCCCAGTGCCAGCTGCAAAATGCAGGAGGCGCGAACGATGGCATTGCCAATGGTGTGCTGGGTCTGGCCCATGCACCAGACGATGGTGGACGGCCGGTTTTTGGCCATCGCTTCAGCGGCCATGTAGACGCGCGCTTCCGGCACGCCGCAGGCTTCCTCCACCTTGTCGGGCGTCCACTTGGCCATCACATCCTCCTTGACCTTGTCCATGCCGTAGACGCGATCATTGATGTACTTCGTGTCTTCCCAGCCGTTCTTGAAGATGTGGTACAGCATGCCGAACAGGAACGGGATGTCCGAGCCCGAGCGGATGCGGATGTATTCGTCTGCCTTGGCCGCCGTGCGCGTAAAGCGCGGGTCGACCACGATCATCTTGCAGCCGGTCTCCTTGGCGTGCAGCATGTGCAGCAGGCTGACTGGATGCGCCTCGGCCGCATTGGAGCCGATGTACAACGCGCACTTGCTGTTCTGCATGTCGTTGTAGGAGTTCGTCATCGCGCCGTAGCCCCAGGTGTTGGCGACGCCGGCCACCGTGGTGGAGTGGCAGATACGGGCCTGGTGGTCACAGTTGTTGCTGCCCCACAAACTCACCCACTTGCGCAGCAGGTAGGCTTGCTCATTGTTGTGCTTGGAGGACCCGATGAAGTAGACGCTGTCGGGCCCGCTGGCCTTGCGCAGCTCCACCATCCGGGCCGTGATTTCATTGAGGGCGGTGTCCCAGCTGATGCGCTCGTACTTGCCATTCACCAGCTTCATCGGGTAACGCAGGCGGTATTCGCCATGCCCGTGCTCGCGCACCGCAGCGCCCTTGGCACAGTGGGCCCCCAGGTTGATCGGTGAATCAAACACCGGCTCCTGGCGAACCCAGATGCCGTTTTCAACCACGGCATCAATCGCACAGCCTACCGAGCAGTGGGTGCACACGGTGCGCTTGACTTCGATTTTTCCGCTGCCATCCGTGGCGCCCGGCGTTGCCGCCCCGGCCTTTTTAACCAGTGTCAGCTGCGTGGCTGCCAGGCCGACCCCCACACCCACGCCCGAGCGGCGCAGGAAGGCGCGCCGGTCCATGGTGGGGATGGCATTGGACAGGCCGCGCGAGAGGCTTTCGACAAAACGCGCCGAACCGGCACGATGCGCCAGATTGCCTGGGGTTGCGTGAGGTTTTTTCGTGAGCAGCATGAAGCTCTCCGTGAAAAGGAAAACAGGATGAAATTAGATGCGCGTGGTTTTGTAGTAACGCTTGACGTGCTCTGACAGGCTGTAACCACCGCCTTTTTCAGGTGCCGGCTTGGCCTCCTGGGGCGCGGCTTGCGGTAGCTGTGCGCCCGGCAAGGCCACGATGGCTGCGGCTGCTGCGCCCGTGGCGGCTGCACCGAAGAAGAAGCCCCGGCGCGAGGGCTTTGGCTGGCTGTCCTGCATCTTTGTCTCCAAGGAGGCTGCTGGCATGTATGCAACGGTTTGCATACACACTGTACGTCAGAGCGTGGAGCGCCACAACAATTTGCATCATCCAAACATGGAGATTAGGGGAAAACGATAAGCTTTCTTATCGTCCCTGTGCCCCCCTGGAGACGGCCGGTGTCTCAATTTGAGGCGGACATGGAACGGATGGGGACGGATGGCCTGGAGGCCGTTGCGGGACATGCCAATGCCCTTCAGGCGAGCATGTCAAACCCTTGTGATTCGACACTGATGAAGGCCTGGGTGAAGGTCGCGAGTGCCCGGTAAAACCGGGCCTTGGGGTGCTGCATGATCGCGTCGCACATCAGGGGCACCCAGGGCTGGACATGCCGTGCAAAAAATTCGCGCTGGCGCGTCAGGTTGGCCACCTCCACGTCGTCACCGGCAATCAGGTAGCGCATGACCTCGCACAGGTAGGCCACATGGTCTTCTGTTTCCGGCATGGCCTCGTCACGCGCCAATCCCAGTGCGGCGATGTCGGTACGAAGGGCCGCCAGCGGCCTTTCGTTCAGGAAGCCACTGAGGTAATGGGATCCAAAGAGATACAGCTCGGGTTTGCCCACACCCCCAAAGAGGGTATCGTATTCCTGCCCGATGTCTGCCAGGCTTTGCTCGCGCGCCACGGCGACCAGCTCTTGCCAGGAACTCTCGAGCACGGCCCCCGCCGCCGGTGCTTCGGTGACGGCGACGCGGATGTTGCCGTGCAATTCGGCAGACGGCGCCGCGTAGTACAGCGCCGCGAGCAGCCCATAGACCTCCGCGCGTGCGGTTTCTTCGTCCAGGCCGGAGGATACGAGTTGCGCTTGCATCATGTGTGTGTCGTCGTGTGTGTGCCCGCCTAGCGGATATCGGTGATCTTGAGTTCGTTGTCTGCAGAGTAGATGTCGATGACCCGGCAGTCGCCGCACATCTTGAGGCGGTCCGCAGCCGCGCCCTGAAACATGGCGTGGCCCGCCAGCTTGCCCAGCATGGACTCGATGGCCTTGAGCGTGCCAAAGGGCTTGCCGCAGCGTATGCATTGGTAGGGCTGCGTCTCGTTGAGCACGCGCGCCTCCTTGCGCTGGGGCGTCAGCAAAAGCCGCGGCTGCAGCGTGATGGCGTCTTCCGGGCAGGTAACCGCGCATAAACCACACTGCACGCAGTTCTTTTCAATGAATTTGAGTTGCGGACGTTCGGGGTTGTCCTGCAGCGCGCTGGCCGGGCAGGCACTCACGCAGCTCAGGCACAGGGTGCAGGTGTCGGTGTTGACAACAAGGCTTCCAAATGGCGAGCCTGAGCGGGGAAGCTCAATCGCTTCAGGCACAGTGGCAGGCGCGTGGGCAATCAGGTGGTCCAGCGCCATGTCCAGCGTACTGCGTTTTTCCTGGACTACCGCAAAGCGGGCAGTGACCGCGGGCACCATGGGCCTGGCCTGCGCCAGGGTTTGCAGGCTGGCATCGAGGCCGGCGAGCGCCCGGGCATGGACGCCCGGCTGGGTGCGCACCAGCTGAAAATGAACGCCCGCATAGCCCAGGCCGCCGAGGATGGCCTGCGCCACCCGCATCTGGTCCGCCAAGCCCTCCAGGTAGGCCGGCGCCTCTTCATCGGTGACCAGCACGGCCACCTGTTCGGCGCCAAACGCGAGGGCGCTCAACCAGACGTCCAGCCCCAGGCTGGCGGTATGCCACAAGGCCTGCGGAATGACGTTGGCCGGCACGCCCTGCACGTTTTTTTGCAACCGGGCGGCGCGACCCAGCGCCTCGATGGCCTGCTGGCCGGCGCCCTGGCTGTGGAACAGCAGCACCGGGTGCGCACCGCCGGCCCGGGCATAGGTGGCAAGAAGGGTCTTGAGGCGGACACCCTGCTCGCTGGCGCGGGGATAGGCATAAGTGAGCGCGCCGGTTGGGCAGACGG
Source organism: Polaromonas sp. P4_F4 (assembly GCF_056401355.1). Taxonomy (NCBI): domain Bacteria; kingdom Pseudomonadati; phylum Pseudomonadota; class Betaproteobacteria; order Burkholderiales; family Comamonadaceae; genus Polaromonas; species Polaromonas sp. P4_F4. The sequence continues at coordinate 75,419 of NZ_JBFUJO010000014.1, forward strand.
TGGTGCAGGCGCCGCAGCCTATGCACAGATTGGGATTGACGACGATCTGCTGGCGCTCTTTCTGGCTGCTGACCGCGCCGGCCGAGCAGATGTCGATGCAGGCATTGCAGCCGACGGTTTCATTGCGGCTGTGGGCGCACAGCTTTTGCTTGTAGGCAAAGAATTTGGGCTTTTCAAACTCGCCCACCAGGTCACGCAGCTTGACCACCGTGGCCAGCAAACCGGGCGAGACCAGCCCGGCCGAGGCATCGCATGCAAAGTAGCCCTGGGGTGGCGCGTGCAGCGCGATCAGGGGTTGGCGCCCCAGATCCAGCACGAGATCAAACGCCTCGGTGACTGCCTGCGCTTCGCGGTTGAAGTCGATCGCGCCGGCGGCCTTGCAGACGGCCACGCAGTCCCGGTGCGAGGTGCATTTGCTGCTGTCCACCTGGTAGCTCAGGTCGATGGCGCCTTCGGGGCACACCGCGATGCAGGCATTGCAGCGGGTACACAGGTCGAGGTCAATCGGATTGTCTTTTGTCCATTTCGCTTCAAAAGCGCCCAGCCAGCCCTTGAGGCTCAGGCCGGTACCGCTGATGACCGGGTACTTGCGCTCCTGAGCGGGAAAGCCGCCCGGCGCCGGGTCAGCGACACCTTGCGAAAAAATCGTCACGTCCAGCGCATCGGCGACCAGCGCAGCCACCTGCTCGGCCTGGTCCAGCGGGCCGACAATCAGCAGGCGGCCGGCGCTTTTGTAGGTGACGGTCGAGACGGGTTCTGCCTCAGGCAGGTGCGCGACGGCGAGCAGCGCGGCGATCTTGGGGCTGGCGGTCGAAGCGTCCTTGCTCCAGCCGCCGGTTTCACGAATATTGACGAACCTGACCACCGAGGTCGCCCCCGCGGTCTGCTCGCCCAGCGCCGCAAAGAGGCGCTTTTCCTGGGTGCAGGCCACCACGACGTCATCACCTGACTGGACCGCCTTCTGGAACGCGCCGGCCTCGCGCCGGCACAAGGTCGAATGCCGCGTCAGATCTTCATTGAGTGCCGCGCCCACCGCCTGGGGCTGGAGGGGCATGGTCTGGTTGCAGTCGCAAATCAGTGTGGGCATGGTCTTCTGGGCGTTGGCTGGCGCCGGCGTCAGGCAATGACCCGGCTTGGCTGCGGTTGTCGGGGTTGACAGGGTCTGGCGTTATCATGCCCGCGGTTTCTGATGACTGTGCCACGGTTTCACCATCAGGGTTATTCGCATTTTCCCGCGCTACAGCCGCCTGGATTTTTTCCGGGTCATCCTGGTCATCCTTCTCCGCCTTGTCATCCTTGTCATCCTCCTCGTCATCAAACAGCTTGAGGAATTTCGCACTGGCCATCTGCCGAAGCATGGACTCGGGTATCGGCTCGGAGATGGAATAGTCATCTATGTAGGTGTCCAGTCCATCCATCACATTGAAGTGCGGATCGGCAAACAGCTTTTTCATGGCCGCGTTCCTGACTTCAGGCCCCACCCCCTCGGCCATGAAGGGTTTGAAATCGGAGTCCTTGGTCAAAAACCGCACGTCATTGAGTGACAGCTCTTTTTCCGCGGGCACGATGGCATCGGGAGCGGAAGGTGGCGCCGCAGCCGGTGCGGATTGCGTCCCGTCTGGCGGAGGCACAATGGCGCCGGCGTTACCCCCCGGGGCCACCGCCGGCGCAGGCTCTTCGAGCGGCTTGCCCTGCAGGGCGTCAGACTTGCGGCGAGCCCACCGGCCCAGGAATCCCCCGCGCTCTTCAGCCATGGCCGGGCCCGTCCGGTTTCTTGTCAGTACTCACCCGCGCGGGATTGCCAAAACGATCCTGCAAGGACTGAAAGCTTTGCGGACGCTGGCGCCGCTTGGGTTCCAGCACATGATGCCGGTCCACAAACTCCTGCAGCCACTGCACCACGTCGGGCGGTGCGGGAACCTGTTCGACGGTTTCCTGCGCGTCCAGCCAGCGCCCGGCGTCGTGGTAGCTCAAGGTAACGGTCTGCGGTACGGCCACCGGCTCATCTGCAAGACCCGCCTCTTCCTCCATGCGCCACACCACCCAGAAGCAGGGATGGGGTGCGGTCACATTCAGGTAATAACCCTCGGCATCGCCCAAAAACAGCTCCACCCTGAAGCCCGGGTGCAACCAGCGCTCCTCGCGGTCGTCCTTGAGCAGCAAGCGGGGTTGGTTGCCGAAGGCCTCCTCCTGCGGCACCACATCGGCCAGCACCCAGCGCCAGGGCTGCCAGCGGTTGTCAATGCGCTCCCGGCACATGACCACCGCCACCAGCAGGGTTGGACGGTGAACAGCGTCCCCCGTCTCAGGGGACTGCATCAGGAAATCAGCCATGGCCGCAGTGTACGGCGGACTCCATGAATCCCTAAACCAACAATGCGCGTTGGGGCTTGTCAGGCGCCGACAGCAGGCATCGTCAGCGGGCGCCGGGACGCCCGCCGGTTCGCCTGACGGGAGCTCAGGTATTTTTTCAGGTATTTTTTGAAATCGTGATGGTCGGAAATTTGGCCGAAAAATCTTTCGCCTTGGCCGCCACGGTGATGGCCATTTTGCGCGCCACCGCCTTGTAAATGGCGGCCACGTCGCCGTCGGGGTCTGCCACGACCGTGGGCCTGCCGTTGTCGGCCTGCAGGCGGATGTTGATATCCAGCGGCAGCGCGCCGAGATAGTCCATGTGGTAGTCGGCCGCCAGTTTCTTGCCGCCGTCCTCGCCAAAGATGTGCTCGGCGTGGCCGCACTGGCTGCACACATGCACCGCCATGTTTTCCACGATGCCCAGGATGGGCACACCCACCTTCTCAAACATCTTGATGCCTTTTTTGGCGTCCAGCAGTGCGATGTCCTGCGGCGTCGTGACGATCACGGCACCCGTCATGGGCACCCGCTGGGAGAGCGTGAGCTGGATGTCGCCGGTGCCGGGCGGCAGGTCGACGATCAGGTAATCGAGGTCCTTCCAGTTGGTCTGGCGCAGCAGCTGCTCCAGCGCCTGGGTGGCCATGGGGCCGCGCCAGATCATGGCCTCGTCCTGCGCCACCAGGAAACCGATGGACATGACCTGAATGCCGTAGTTTTCCATCGGCTCCATATTCTTGCCATCCACACTCTCGGGCCGGCCTTCGATGCCCATCATCATGGGCTGGCTGGGGCCGTAAATGTCGGCGTCGAGCAGGCCCACGCTGGCGCCTTCAGCGGCCAGGGCCAGCGCGAGGTTAACGGCGGTGGTGCTCTTGCCCACGCCGCCCTTGCCGGAGGCCACGGCAATGATGTTCTTCACATTGGGCAGCAGCTGCACGCCGCGTTGCACGCTGTGGGCGGCGATCTTGACCGCGATATTGACCGATACGTTGTTCACGCCGGCCACCCCCTTGGTCGCCGCGATCAGCATCTTGCGGATAGCCGCCATCTGGCTCTTGGCTGGATAACCCAACTCCACGTCAAAGGACACGTCGCCGTCGGTGATCTGCAGGTTTTTGAGCGCTTTTGCGCTGACAAAATCCTTGCCGGTGTTGGGGTCAAGCACGCCTTGCAGCGCGTTCAAAATTGCCGATTGTTCTACAGCCATCTGGGAAATCTCCGATTGAATTGGGGGCAGGCCGGGAGCGCTGGGGCGCGCTGCCTGGCGGTCGGGAGATTGTCGGGCATGGGACAGCCAATTGGAAAAAGCCCCCAGCGAGGGCGATTGCCGAGTTTTCCGGCCCCAGCCGGGGCTCGGGACAAAACGACGGTAAAAATGGACCACTCTGGCCGATTTGCAGCCGACGGTGCCCCAACCCGACAGGCTCCCGGGCTTGAAGAGAAGTCTAAGGCAATGCGGATGAGGGCGCATCGCCAGCGCGGAGAAGCCATGACCTGACAAGGCATCGGCAGGCCGGTGTCTTGATCTTGCTCAATCCACGCAGGCTGGAACAGGACCAGAATGTGTCACGGGATGGCAGTGGTGGCGGTGGAAAGATGGCTTCCCGGCCCGCCGTCCGGTGTTTGGCCTGGGGATATTTCATGCCTGTCGACCTGGCACCCCTCCCTTCTTCTCAGTCTTCTCAGGAGATGGTTCATGGAACTGACCTCGACCGCTTTCACGCCCCAGGGCGATATCCCGCAACGCCATACCTGCGAGGGTGAGGACATCGCGCCAGCGCTGCGCTGGACCGGTGTTCCGGACACTGCCCGCAGTCTGGTGCTGATTGTTGATGATCCCGATGCGCCCGATCCGGCTGCACCGCAGCGAACCTGGGTGCACTGGGTACTCATCGATATTCCGCCGGCCGCGCCCGGTTTGCCCGAGGGCGGCGATCCGCTGCCCGCCGGCACGCGCGCAGGCCTCAACGACTGGAGCCGCCCGGGCTATGGCGGGCCTTGCCCACCGATCGGGCGGCATCGCTATTTTTTCAAGCTCTACGCCCTCGACACGACACTGCCCGCGCTTCACCAACCAGCCAAGGCGGCTGTCGAGCACGCCATGCAGGGCCACGTGCTGGCCCGGGCCGAACTGGTCGGCACCTACCAGAAGCAGAAGGCCCGCCCCTGAACTGATTGGTGTCATCGGCGTGATCGACTGCCCCATGCCAGCAGTCGCCAGCGCGCGCAGCCTTGAGCATGGCATGCGCCGCCGACCGGGCGGCGCGGTCATTCACGCGCTCATTCCTCTTCCGGACAAGGCGGACTTGGACCCTCGGCCGGCTCACCGGTCTCGGGGTCCAGCCATTCGGCAATGCCGATCTCGCGCTCGGCCTCTGACAAGGTGATGGCCGGCGCCAGCGCTCGCTCGTCGGCGGCATCCATGTCCTCCCGCGCCAGTTCGACCGTCTCGAACGGGCCGAACTCCTGCTTGCCGTCAGGTGTCAGCCAGTGGTAGCCGTCCGGGCGGGCCACAATCCGGTCCCATCCATTGTCGGCATCGGGTTCCATACCCTCTTCAGGCGCATCGTCCCAGCGCGGAGTGCCTGCCTTGGCCCTTACCCTGGCCTTGACCTTGGCCATTGCCCTGGTTTTCAGCTTGGATTTCAGCCTGGTTTTTGCCGTGCGTGTCATCATCGCCTCCTTCCGTCCCGGCGGTGTCGACAGCGATAGCGCACGTTCTGCGGTCAAGACCGGGGACTCAAGAGTCCTACAGAATTAGTCCATTGTCCCCGCTTCGCCGCCGTCGCGTCACCCGGGCGCGCGGGGCGCGCTGTGCGGTCCAGGGCATGGCGCCGCCCTCAAACCAGCTCGAACCCGGCGCCCCTGATGACGGCGTCGCCCAGTGCCGCGCGAATGGCGTCGTCCACATTGTTCAGCCAGACGAAAGTCAGGTCCTGGCGGCTTGCCTCGGGCACATCGCGCAGGTCCTTCTCGTTGCGCTGCGGCAGCAGCACGGTGTGCACGCCGGCACGCTGCGCGGCCAGCACTTTTTCCTTGACACCGCCGACCGGCAGCACCAGGCCGCGAAGGCTGATTTCGCCGGTCATGGCCACATCGTGGCGTACCACGCGGTTGGCGAACAGGGAGGCCAGAGCGATGAACATCGCCACCCCTGCGCTGGGTCCGTCCTTGGGGATCGCCCCCGCCGGCACATGCACGTGCACGTCGATGTCGTCGAAGGCGTCTGCCGGCAGGTGCAGCATGGCGGCGCAGGACTTCACCAGCGTCAGGGCCGCCTGGGCGCTTTCCTTCATCACATCGCCAAGCTGACCGGTCAGGATCAGGCGGCCCGAGCCGGCCACACGGGTTGCCTCGATGAACAGGATGTCCCCCCCGGCCGGCGTCCAGGCCAGCCCGGTGGCCACACCCGGCACGCTGCTGCGCAACACGGTTTCGTGTTCGAACTTCGTGGCGCCGAGGAGCGCGTCCAGGTCGGCCGCATCGACACACACCTGCGGCGTCGAACCATCGGCGATCTGCACCGCTGCATGGCGCATGACGCGCCCGATCTCGCGCTCGAGCTGGCGCACCCCGGCCTCACGCGTGTAGTCGGCCACAATGGACTGCAGCGCCGCGGGCGTCAGTTCGCACTGGCCGTCGCGCAAGCCGTTGGCCTCGCGCTGGCGCTGCACCAGGTAACGCTGCGCAATCTGCAGCTTTTCTTCCTGCGTGTAGCCCGGCAGGTCGATCACCTCCATGCGGTCGCGCATCGGCACGGGCACCTGGTCGATCACGTTCGCCGTGGCGATGAAGACCACGCGGCTCAGATCAAAGGGCACCCCCAGGTAATTGTCGCGGAAGGTGGCGTTCTGCTCCGGGTCCAGCACCTCGAGCAGCGCGGCCGACGGGTCGCCGTGGGCACTGAGAGACAGCTTGTCAACCTCGTCCAGCATCATTACGCAGTGGCGTGCGCCGGCCTTGCGCAGGCTCTGCACGATCAGGCCCGGCATGGCGCCGATGTAGGTGCGGCGATGGCCGCGAATCTCGGCTTCGTCATGCACGCCACCCAGCGACATCCGCACGAACGGCCGCCCCAGCGCGCGTGCAATGCTCTGGCCGAGCGAGGTCTTGCCCACACCGGGTGGCCCGACGAAACACAGGATGGGCGCGCGCCCCTGCGGGTTGAGCTTTTGCACCGCCAGAAACTCGACAATGCGCTGCTTGATGCGGTGCAGCCCGTAGTGGTCGGCTTCGAGGATCCGGCGCGCCTCGCCCAGATCGATCGGGTTGGCCGGCGGGGCCGCCCACGGCAGTTCGGTCATCCACTCCAGGTAGGTGCGCAGCATCGAATACTCGCCGGACGCATCCGGCATGCGTTGCAGGCGCCCGAGCTCCTTGCGCGCCTGGGCCTGCACATCGTCCGGCATGCCGGCTTTCGCAATGAGCTCTTCGAGGCGCACGATATCCTCGTCCTCGTCCCCGCTCTCACCGAGCTCTTTCTGGATGGCCTTGAGTTGCTCACGCAGCAGATATTTGCGCTGGTGAAGGTCAATCTGTTCCTTGGTGCGCTCGCCGATCTCCTGCGACAGGCGCAGCACCTCGATGCGGTGCTCCAGCATCTGCAATACCTTCGGCAGCCGGTCTTCCGGGCTCTCCGTCTCGAGCAGCATCTGCTTTTCGACCAGCTCGGCATCCAGCAGGCTCGCGACGATGTCCGCCAGGTGCGATGGCGAGCGCACGGACTGCAGCGTGTGGGCCAGTTCGGCCGGCGCACCCGGCAGCAGTGCCAGAATTTCCACTGCGCGGTCACGCAATTGCAGCCCCAGCGCTTCAGCTTGCGTGGAAATCACGGCCGGCTCCGGGATGGGCTGCACACGGGCGGCCAGAAACGGGTAGCCCTCGACCAGTGCCTCGATGCGAAAGCGCTCCACGCCCTGGCAGACGGCGTGCTGCAGCTGCTCGTCGGCGTCAACGTGCTGCAGCACCTTGGCGATGGTTCCCACGTCGTACAGCGCGTCGCGGCCCGGGTCGTCAATCGCTGCGTCCCGCTGCAGCACGATGCCCAGCCCGGCGCCAGTCTGGTGCGCATGCTGCACCGCCGCAACCGATTTGGCGCGACCGACGGTGATGGGCACCAGCACATGCGGAAACAGCACGACATTGCGCATGGGAACCAGCGCAATCACCCCTTCCGGAAGGGCCGGCCGATCATGAACTGGCGCAGTCATGGCATTTCACCCGATGGCCTGGCTGCGCGGGAAGCCCCCGCGGCAAGTGCCGGCAGACTGTTGACGTGGCAGCTGCCCGCAGGGCAGCCCGATTGCAGGGTTCATCGCTCACCTCGACTTGCTCAGGCTCGCCGCCGGGCCGCTAGAAAGCTGATTCCCGCCCGGCGGCAGACCCATCGCCACGGACCCGCAGCCAGAACGCAATCCAGTATAGGCACGTCTTCTGCGGCCGGGCAACGGGCGGCCAACTCCATGCTTGATCTACATCAAGCGCCGGCAAGGCATGGGCGAAGGCTGCACGCAACCCGGCGTGGCGCACTGGACCGAAACGCCCCGGAAAATACCCAGTCACGGGGTGAGAACGGCAAACGCCGTCAGGCGACTTAAAATCATGGGTTAGCCCTACCAAAGCACCCACCATGTCCCAGCGCCGCCTTTTCGTCACCACTGCACTTCCCTACGCCAACGGGAATTTCCACATTGGCCACATCATGGAATACATCCAGGCCGACATCTGGGTGCGTTACCAGAGAATGCAGGGCCATGAGGTGAACTTTGTCGGCGCCGACGACGCGCATGGCGCGCCCATCATGATCGCCGCCGAAAAAGCGGGCAAAACACCCCAGCAGTTCGTGGCCGACATCGCCGCGGGCCGCAAGCCTTACCTCGACGGTTTTCACATCAGCTTTGACAACTGGCATTCGACGGATGGGCCGGAAAACCACCAGCTGGCGCAGCAGATCTACCTGGACCTCAAAAAGGCCGGGCTGATCGAAACCAAAACCATCGAGCAGTTCTTCGACCCCGACAAGAACATGTTCCTGCCCGACCGCTTCATCAAGGGCCAGTGCCCCAAATGTGGCGCGAAAGACCAGTACGGCGACAACTGCGAGGTATGCGGCGCGGTCTATGCGCCGACCGACCTGATCAACCCGTACTCGGCCCTGTCGGGCGCCACGCCCGTGCTCAAGAGTTCGGAGCATTTTTTCTTCAAACTCTCCGATCCGCGCTGCGTGGCTTTTCTGGAGCGCTGGACCCAGGACGGCATGCTGCAAACGGAAGTCGCCAACAAGGTCAAGGAGTGGTTTTCGCCACGCCAAAACGCCGACGGCACCACCAGCGAAGGCCTGGACGACTGGGACATCAGCCGCGACGCACCCTATTTCGGCATCGAGATTCCGGATGCACCGGGCAAGTATTTCTACGTGTGGCTGGACGCCCCGGTCGGTTACCTGGCCTCGCTGAAAAACCTGCTGGACAAAAAAGGGCTGGACTACGACGCCTACATGGCCGACCCGGGGCTGGAACAGTACCACTTCATTGGCAAGGACATCATCACCTTCCACACCCTGTTCTGGCCGGCCATGCTGCATTTCAGCGGCCGCAAGACGCCGGACAACGTTTTTGTGCACGGCTTTCTGACCGTCAACAACGGCGAAAAAATGAGCAAAAGCCGCGGCACCGGGCTGGACCCGCTCAAGTACCTCAACCTGGGCATGAATCCCGAATGGCTGCGCTACTACCTCGCCGCCAAGCTCAATGCCCGCAATGAAGACATCGACTTCAACCCGGAAGACTTCATGGCACGCGTCAATGCCGACCTGGTCGGCAAGTACATCAACATTGCCAGCCGTGCGGCCGGCTTTATCAGCAAGCGGTTTGACGGCCGGCTTGGCGAGCCATCAGCGGACGGCGACGCCCTGCTCGAAGTGCTGCGGGCTGCCGCACCGGCGATCCAGGAGCTCTATGCCGAACGCGAATATGGCAAGGCCCTGCGCGAGGTCATGCAGCTGGCCGATCGCGTGAACGGCTATGTGGACCAGAACAAGCCCTGGGAACTGGCCAAGCAGCAAGGCATGGAAGTGCGGCTGCTCGACGTGTGCACGGTCTGCATTGAGGCTTTTCGCCTGCTGACCATCTACCTCAAGCCGGTGCTGCCCGCACTGGGCGCCCAGGTTGAAGGCTTCCTGAAAACCGGTTCGCTGACCTTCCGGGATGCGGGAGCCAGCCTCGGTAGCGGCCACCTGATCGGCGAGTACCAGCACCTGATGCAGCGCGTCGACGTGAAGCAGCTGGACGCGCTGTTCGAGCCACCGGCTGCCGCTCCCGAGCCTGAGCAGCTCACCCCCGGCGGCGAAGCGCTGGCGGCCCCGATCACGATTGACGATTTTGCAAAGGTGGACCTGCGCATTGCGAAGATCGTCAACTGCGAAGCCGTGGAAGGCTCCACCAAGCTGTTGCGCCTGACGCTGGATGTGGGCGAAGGCAAGATGCGCAACGTCTTCAGCGGCATCGCCTCGGCCTATACGCCCGACCAGCTGATTGGCAAGCACACGGTGGTGGTGGCCAACCTGGCGCCGCGCAAAATGAAGTTTGGTGTCAGCGAAGGCATGGTGCTGGCCGCCAGCCATGCCGATGAAAAGGCCCAGCCCGGCATTTACGTGCTGGAGCCCTTGTCCGGCGCGTCACCGGGCTTGCGCATCCGCTGATCCGGCGGTGTCCCGGGCGTTTGCTTCGGCGCGGCGCGTGAGGCATCCGGCCCGCTGACAAACCGCAGTGCCGTGCCGGCGTGCCCTGCAAGCTCCGCCAGCACAGCCCCCAGTGCCTGCAGCAGCAGCGCGGGGTCACTCGTCTTGAAGGGTGCCTGCGCCACGGCGACCTTGAGCCGCAGCACCGTCCTGGGCGGCAGGCTGGGGCTCTCGGTCAGCCCGCGGGCGATCAGACGCTGTCCGATGGCGGTCAGTTGCTCACGCGTGACATTGCCCGGCAGGATCAGCACGAAATCGCCATCGCGATGCCGTGCCACGGTGTCGCCTTCCTGGGCCACGGCCGTGATACAGGCGCCGGCATGCACCACCGCGCTCTGCGCGGCCTCCATGCCGTATTCCTGGCGAATGTCAATGGCGTTGCCGACGCGGATGCGCAGGACCGCCCCCGCACCCGGGTGGCGCTGCTGGCGAAGAATCAGCTGCTCCAGCCGCCGCAGCAGGACCCGATGGCTGGCAACGCCGGTCAGCGGATCCACGCGGCCGAGCGCGCCCACACGCGCCTGGTTGTCCCGCCGCTCGTTGCTGCGGAAATACAGGGCAATCAGCAGCAGCAGGATTTCAAGGGCAGTGCCAATCTGCGCGCCATACTGGCTGGCGGCACTGAGGGGTACGACGCTGAGCCGGGTCAGCAGCGGGAAGATGGACCCGCCCGCCAGACAGATGATGGCCGCCAGCACCCACAGGCCGACGCGGGGCCTGCGCCGCGCATACCAGCCCGCCACACCCAGGTAGCTGAGCAGGCTGACCAGGTAGTAAGGCGGCGGGAAGACAAAATAGGGCTTGCGGCCGGCCAACACAAAGCCCAGCGCGACCATGGCACCGAGCCCCCCCATGACCAGCAACCACCTGGACAGCCAGGAGGAAACATCCCGCTCCACCACGAGCTGGCGCAGGAGCAGATGCAGCAAAGCCGCGCCCAGCAGTGTCAGCGCCACCGGCGCGCGGTCGTTCCACCAGGCCGAGCCCGGCCACAAATACTCTCCGCCCAGCCCCGTCAGGGACAGCTGGCCCAACGCCACCACCAGCACATAGCCGGCAAAAAAGAGATGGATCGAATCGCGCCAGGACACCGCATGGACGCCGCTCATCATGACAATCAGCAACACCAGGCCGATGTAAATGCCCAGCAGCAGATGCCAGTCTTCGCTGTTTTCCTGAAAACTGCGAGCGTCCGACAGGGTCCAGTACACGTTGATGGGGTAGCTGTGCGCCACGCGCAGGTAGGTAGGCCGGCTTTCGCCCGGCAGCAGCAGCAGCTCGAAGGCCGGGTGTAGATGCCGCAGGGGCCAGGACATGACGGGGATCAGGTCACCCGAACGCTGCAGTTGCCATTCGCCGCCGCCGCCCGCGTGCGACGCCAGACGGTACAGCTCCACGTTGTCCATGCCGGGATACGGCACTTCCAGCACGACCCGGGTAGGCGCGGCCACGGAAGGCAGCTGGAGCCAGTACCAGAGTATGCGGCCGCCACCGGTGGGCATGATCTGCCCGATACCGACAGTTTGCCCCTCGCCCGCCTCAAACCGCGCATGGACCTGATCGACCGTCAGGTCGCCAGCAGTATCGAGCAGCACCAGCGCTTCTTTGTGGAGGCCTGACATGCCGGTGGCAGCGATTTGCGCGTGCACGGGTCGCGGCTCCACCGCTTGAAGGCCCGCAGTCTCCTGGGCAAAAACCTGCCCGTGGACCAGCAGCAGTCCGGCCAGACAGCCTGCCAGCCGCAGGACCCTTGCCAGCGATGAGCGCAAAAAGCGATGCAACTGCTTACCCCCAGACAACCCAGACAACATGGTCAATACGATGCCTTGTTGAAAACGAAGGAGGCCTGGGCACCCCCACCGGAAACAACAAACAGGCGTCACGAAGAGCCCCTGATTCGCACAGCCTCAATCCAGGCTACATCAACAATGTAACAATAATTTACATTTCTGACTACCGGCATATGTCACGGAATAGACTATCTTTTTTGTCCTGTCTTCCCGTTGTTTTCCCGTTGTTCTGACCATGGCGTTTGCCATGGTCTCGGGACTCAAGCCCGAAGCCGGGAGCTGGATGGCCATCCTTGCGGGCGCATGATCTCCGCGCTGGGCGGCTCGGCGGTCCCCACGGGCCGGCCCGCCGACGCCTTCATTTTTCATGGTGCACGGCAGCCTGGGCGCTGCGGCCTGGTCAAGCTGCTGATCTTCACCGCCCGTGCCGACGTGGGCGTCTGTGCGCGCCAAAGGGTCAACTTCCGACCATTTTTTTAAAACCCGACTTGACCCGTGGCGACGATGGCGCTTGCATCGCGCGATGCGGATCAGTGTTCGGTTTTTTGATGGCGTCTGCGCTTTCCAACCGCATTTCACGCTGGCGTCAACGCGGCTTTTTCATTGATCACGACAGGAACCCGTCAGCGGCCTGCCTGGCTAGCTCCCGCCGGACCGGGTCGGCGCTGCCGCACCGCGGTCAGGATCCCCCGCAGAATCTCGATGGGCGGCGGTGGGCAGCCAGGCACGGCGACATCAACAGGAATCACGTTCGCGACGCGGCCACAACTCGCGTAGCTCTCGCCGAAAATACCACCCGTGCAGCCGCAGTCCCCCACCGCGACCACGAGTTTCGGCTCTGGCGTCGCGTCATAGGTGCGCCGCAGCGCCTCGTCCATGTGGCGCGATACCGGGCCGGTCACCAGCAGCATGTCGGCGTGGCGTGGGCTGGCGACGAACTTGATGCCCAGTCCTTCGATGTTGTAGTAAGGGTTGTTGAGCGCGTGGATTTCCAGCTCGCAACCATTGCACGAGCCGGCATCGACCTCGCGGATGGTCAGCGCCTGACCGAGGATAAGCAGAATATCGCGGTGGATGCGCTCGATCGCGGCGCGTTGGGCGTCGTCAATGCCCGGAGCCGGTTCGGTGATGATGCCGGTGCGAGTGATTTGTTTGAGGATGTGCCACATGTCAGGGATCTCTAGAGGTCGTGCCCCGAATAGCTGAGATTGAAGGACTTGTTAATCAGCGGAAAGTCCGGAACGATGTTGCCGATGATGGCATGCTCGAGCACCGGCCAGTTCTGCCACGACGGGTCGTGACAGTGGCAGCGCACGATCCGGCCATCACCCCCCAACTCGAGCGCGACGAGAACCTCGCCGCGCCAGCCCTCCACCCAGCCCGCACCCAGGGATGGCATAGCCGGTGGCCGCAGGTCGACATGCGCAGGATCGCCCGGCAAGCCGGCGCAAATGGCGCGGATGAGTCTCAGCGACTCGAACGTCTCTTCGAAGCGCACCGTCACGCGCGCGGCGACATCGCCGTTACGGTGCGTGGCCATCGCGACCTCGAACCGGTCGTAGGGAGCCCATTCGTGGTCGCAGCGCAGGTCGGCCGTCTGACCGCTGGCACGCCCTGCCAGACCCGTGAGGCCAAGTTGGGCGGCGAGTTGAGGCGTCACCCGCCCGGTGGTGAGCAAGCGGTCTTGCAGGCCCGCATGTTCGTCGTACACGACCTTCAGCGCGCGCACGTCCCGTTCGATGTCGTCGCACTGCTTGCGCAGGCGATCCAGCATCGGCGGCACAAGGTCGACCGCGACGCCTCCAGGTATCACCGCGTCCATCATGAAGCGGTGGCCGAAGGCCTCTTTGGACAAGCGCTGCCAGTCCTCACGCAGGCGCGAAAACTGTGCCAAACCGAAGGCCAGCGCCGCGTCGTTACCCAGGGCGCCGAGGTCACCCAGGTGGTTGGCCACGCGCTCGCGCTCCAGCATCAGCGCACGCAGCCAGGTCGCCCTTGCCGGTATCTCGCTGCCCCAGGCCGATTCGAGCGCCATGCAGTAGGCCCAGGCGTAGGCCACCGTCGAGTCGCCCGACACGCGGCCAGCGAGCCGGTGGCCTTCGATCGGCGCCAGTTCGGTGAAGCGGCGCTCGATGCCCTTGTGCGTGTAGCCCAAGTGCTCTTCCAGCCGAAGTACCTTCTCGCCGACCACCGAGAAACGGAAGTGGCCAGGCTCGATGATGCCCGCATGTACCGGGCCGACGGCGATCTCATGCACCCCGTCGCCTTCAACGCACACGAAGGGGTAATCGTCGGGTAACGTGCCGGCGCTCGCAGCCTTCGGTTCTGCATCGTGTTGCAGCGGGGGCCCTCCGGGCGACCACATGCCATGGTCCAGCCACGGGCGGTCGTCGCGACTGCCGTCGGCATGCAGGCCCGACAGGTCGGCCATGGCGCGCTGCATCCGGGCGGCGCACGGGAACGCGGAGGACAGATCCGGAAAGCCCTGTGTCGCGTCGTCGAGCGGCAGTTCGAGCCAGACCAACCCCTCGAATACGGCATAGGCCGCACAGGCCGCCATGGCGCCGCCGCCGGCCCGGCGGTCCACGCCCCAAACCGAAACCAGTCGCCCGCCGGTGTCCGCGATAGTGCGTGCCACGGCGCTCCAGGCGTCACGACCGACCTGCCCGTGCCACATCGGCAGAGGTGCCGGCAGGCGTCGCAGGTCGAGTCCGAGGTTCGACAGCGCCATATGATCAGCCTCCCAGCATGGCAGCCGCCTGCCGGTACCAGGCGTTGAGATAGGGCGGGATGTACAGGCCCAGCATCAGCCCAAGCGCCAGGTGAACAAACACCGGGATCAGCGCTGGCGGATGCGCCAGAGGCTTGACGTTGGTCTCGCCGAACACCATTGGCTGGATTCGGCTGAAGACTGATGCAAATGCCAGGCCCAAAGCGATCAACAGGAACGGCGTCGCCCAGGGCTGCTCGCGCATCGCGGTCGTGACGATCAGGAACTCGCTGGCGAAGACCCCGAATGGCGGCATGCCCAGGATGGCCAGCGATCCGAGCATCAGGCCCCAGGCGACCGTCGGGCTGACCTTGATCAGCCCGCGGATGTTTTCCATGACCTGTGTACCAGCCTTCTGCGTGGCGTGGCCGACGGCAAAAAAGATCGCGGATTTGATCAGCGAATGCACCGTCATGTGCAGCAGCCCGGCGAAATTGGCGATCGGGCCGCCCATGCCGAACGCGAAAGTCATCATTCCCATGTGCTCGATGGACGAGTAGGCGAACATGCGCTTGACGTCCTTCTGCCGGATCATGAGGAACACCGCAGCCACCACCGACAGCAGGCCGAAGCCCATCATCAGCCGGCCGGCCAGATGACTGTGCAGCGCGCCGTCCGTCAGCACCTTGCAACGCAAGATTGCATAGAGCGCCACGTTCAGCAGCAGGCCCGACAACACGGCAGACACAGGCGTAGGTCCCTCGGCATGGGCGTCCGGCAACCAGTTGTGCAGCGGCACCAGGCCGACCTTGGTGCCGTAGCCGATGAAGAGGAACGCGAACGCCAGCGTGATGATGTTCGGGTCGAGCTGACTCTTCACCGCATCGAGGTTGGTCCAGAGCAAGGCACCGGCCTCGGCGCTGATAACCTTCTCGGCCGCCATATAGAGCAGCACCGTGCCGAACAGCGCCTGGGCGATACCCACGCCACACAGGAT
This sequence comes from Polaromonas sp. P4_F4, assembly GCF_056401355.1. NCBI lineage: Bacteria > Pseudomonadati > Pseudomonadota > Betaproteobacteria > Burkholderiales > Comamonadaceae > Polaromonas > Polaromonas sp. P4_F4. The sequence goes on from NZ_JBFUJO010000014.1 coordinate 91,009, forward strand.
GAAGTATTTCCACGCGGCCTCCAGGCTGGCCGCGGTGCGGTAGACGCTGACCAGCAGAACGGTGGTCAGTGTCGCGGCCTCCATCGCGACCCAGAGAATTCCCATGTTGTTGGTCGTCAGTGCCAGCAGCATCGTGAAGCTGAACAGCTGGTACATGCTGTGATAAAGGCGCAGGCGCGGCGGGGTCATCTTGCCGTGGTCGCGCTCGATGCGCATGTAGGGCCGCGAGAAGATCGAGGTGGTGAAGCCGACGAACGCGGTCAGCGAGACGAGAAACACGTTGAGCGCATCGATGTAGAACTCATTGCCCCACACCAGCAGTGGCCCGCCGTCGATGATCTGTATCGTGAGCACGCAAGCGGCGATGAAGGTACCCAGGCTGAAGGCTACATTGACGTCGCGTGCGTTGTCGTGGTGGCCGACCAGCGCCAGCGCGAGCCCGCCGACAAGCGGGGTTGCGAGGAGGAAGGCCAGGGCAAGCAACTCAGTCATCCTTGAGTTTTTCGAGATGGCTGATGTCCAGACTGTCGAACTGCTCGCGGATCTGAAACATGAACACACCCAGGATCAGCACGCCGATCAGCACATCCAGCGCAATGCCGAGCTCCACCACCATAGGCATGCCGTAGGTGGCTGAAGTGGCGGCAAAGAACAGGCCGTTTTCCATCGCCAGGAAGCCGATCACCTGCGGCACCGCCTTCGCGCGCGTGATCATCATCAGGAAGGACAGCAGTACGCAGGCCAGTGCGATGCCCAGCGTGCCGCTGGCCAGCGCCGACGACAGCCGCGCGATCGGCATCGCGAGGTCGAATGCAAAGATCACGACCACGATGCCGATCAGCATGGTCGTCGGTATGTTGATCAGCGTCTCGACGTCCCAGCGAATATTGAGGCGGTCGATGACCCGGTGCAGCAGGTACGGGATCAACAGCACCTTGAGCACGAAAGTCACGCCGGCCGAGATGTACAGGTGCGGCTGGTTCGTCACGTAGCCGACCACGCCGGTCGCCAGCACCAGCGTCGCGCCCTGCATCGTGAACAGGTGAATCAGCGACAGGATGCGCCGCTGCGCGATCATCGCAAACGCGAGCATCAGCAGCACCGCGCCGAGCAGATTGACGAACTGGGTCAGCAAGGCGCTCATCTCAGTACCCGTCCGGCCGCATCAAGGGCACTGGGTTGCCCCCTGGGGGGCGGCGATCGAATTGACCCTGGAGGCATCGCATCATTGCCCCAGTAGCAGTTGCACCAGCATCCCGATCACCGCCAGCAGGAAGGCGGTGGCCAGGAACTCGGGTACGCGGAAGATGCGCATCTTGGCGGAAAACGCCTCCAGCACGGCAAGCAGGAAGCCGCCGATCGCGAGCTTGAACACCAGTACGGGCAGCGCCAGCAGCATGGCCAGCGGGGCCCGAGCCTCGGCCACACCCCAGGGGAAAAACAAGGCCAAACCGATGCAGGAATAGGCGAACAGCTTCAGGCTGGCCGCCCACTCGATCAACGCCAGGTGGCGGCCCGAGTATTCCAGGATGAGCGCCTCGTGGATCATCGTCAGTTCCAGGTGCGTGGCGGGGTTGTCGACCGGCACGCGCGCGTTCTCCGCCAGCGACACCATTGTGAATGCAACACCGGCAAAGGCCAGGCCAGGGTAGATCGCCAGTTCGCGATGGGCGAGCGTCTCGACGATGGTGGTGAGCGAGGTCGATTTTGAGATGAGCGATGCAGAGAACAGCACCATCAACAGCGCCGGCTCGGCCAGGAAGCCGATCAGCATCTCGCGCCGCGCACCCATGGTGCCGAAGGCAGTGCCGATGTCCATTGCAGCCAGCGAGATGAACACGCGCGCCAGCGCAAACAGGCCGACCAGCGCGATCGCATCGGCCGCCGTCGCCAGTGGCAGGTCTGTGGAGACGGTGGGGATGATCGAGCATGCCAGCACCATACAGCCAAACACCACGTAAGGCGCGATGCGAAACAGGCGCGATGCGTTGTCGGCCACCATCGATTCCTTGTTGAACAGCTTGTGCAGCATCCGGTACGGTTGCCAGAGGCTGGGCGCGGATTTGTTCTGCAGCCAGGCATGCCACTGATTGACCCAGCCAGTCAGCAACGGCGCCATCGAGATCGCGAGGATGATCTCGAGCAACTGCGACAGAAAGCCGGAGAAGGTCATGTCTGCCCCCAGGTCACTGCGCGCCCGGCTCCCGGGGGGCGCAGCACTGCATGGAACCGGCCCGGCACTGTGCTCATGATGACCTCATCGCATCACTGCCAGCAACGTGGCGATCAGGGTCAGGAAACTGTACAGCAGGTACACCGCGATGCGCCCCTGCTGCATCAGGCCGATCAGTCGCGCCAGGTACTTGGCCAGATGGGCAATCGGTACATAGAGCCAGCGCCAGAAGTGATCCTCGACCTTGACGCGATACCGCGGCTGTTCGTCGAAGGGCGACGGCAGCTCGCGCTGCATCAGGAAAAAGGGCTCGAAAATCTGGCGAATCGGCTGGCCGAAGCCTTCCGCCGTATCCTGCATGCGGGCGTTGCCCCATGGAAAACCGCAGGCCCAAGGCAGTCCGTGACGCACGCGACCGTGATAGAACCAGCGCACCAGCAGGTAAGCCAGTGCGAAGCTGCCCAGGATGCCGAGCAGGAAAATCACCGGCCCGTAGCTCGCCTGCTCGAGACTGTTCGGCGCCAACAGCCAGCCGCCGGCCGCCACCTTGGCCCCGAGACCCGACGCGACGAGCTGCTGCGTCACTGGGTCGATCAGTTGAATGAACTGGGTCGGCAGCAGGCCGAGCGCGATGCAGCCGAGCGCCAGCCACACCATGCCCGCGATCTCCCAACGTCCGGCGTCGTGGGCACCGGCGAGCTTGCCCTCGCGCGGCTGGCCGAGGAAGATCACACCAAAGAACTTGACCATTGTGTAGCCGGCCAGTGCGGCCACCAGAGCGATCAGCGCGGCGACCACCGGGATCAGCATGGTCAGCAGCGGCAACGGCAGGCTCGGCGTGAACAGAAAGCTCTGCAGCAGCAACCACTCCGATACGAACCCGCCGAGCGGCGGCAGGCCGGCGCTGGCCAGCACGCCGATCAGTGTCAGCCAGCCGACCCAGGGCATGGTGCGGATCAGCCCGCCCAGCTTGCCGAGGTTTCGCTCGGACGTGGCGTGCAGGACGCTGCCGGTGCCGAGGAAGAGCAGGCTCTTGAAGCAGGCATGGCTGGCGACGTGGTAGAGCGTCGCCGTCAGGGCCAGTGCGGCCATCGGATTCATGTCGTAGGCCGAAAAGATCAGCGTCAGGCCGATGCCGACGAACAGCAGGCCCATGTTCTCGATCGACGAATAGGCCAGCAACCGCTTCATGTCGGTCTGCACCGCCGCGAAGACCACGCCGAACAGGGCCGTGGCCAGGCCAACGGCCAGAAGCAGCCCGCCCCACCACCACATGCGCATGTGCAGCAAGTCGAAAGACACGCGCATCAGACCGTAAATGGCCGTATTGAGCATGACACCGCTCATCAGGGCCGACACCGGCGAGGGTGCAGCCGGATGGGCCTCCGGCAGCCATACATGCAGGGGCAGGATGCCGGCCTTGGCGCCGAAGCCAAATACGGCGAGCAAGAAACCGACCGAAGCCCATAAGGGTGTCGGGGCCTGCGCCCGCATGTTGGCGAAGGTGTAGTCGCCGGTGTTGGCCTGCAGCACGCCGAAGCACAGCAGGATGGCGATCGCGCCGATGCGCGCCATCGTGATGTAGAGGTAGCCGGCGCTGCGCACCTCCGGGATGCGGTGGTTCGCGGTCACCAGGAAAAACGACGCCAGCGCCATCGTCTCCCACATCACCATGAACGAGTAGGCGTCGTCGGCCAGCACGACTCCCGCCATGGTGACCAGAAACACGTGGTACTCCAGGCACAACAGGCCCGGCAACGTGCCTTCGCCCTTGCGGAAGTAGCCTGCCGCGAACGTTGAGATGCCAGCCGATGTTGCGCCGATCACCATCAGGAAGTACGCGGAAAGATTGTCCAGTCGCAGATGGAATGGCAATGCCGGCAGACCGATGGGCAGCACGGCGACTTCAGGCGTGCCAAGCACCGCACCGAAAGCCAGGCCGAAAAGCGCCAGCCCGAGCAGGCCGCCGACCGGGAAAAGCACGCGGGACACCAGGACGAGACGATGCAGGGCCATGACCCCTGCGGCCCCCACGATCAGCCAGCCCAGCATGACCACGAGCATCCAGTCGAGGATGAGCCAATGCGCGACGGGGAGCAGGCTGCTCATGAACCAGGCCGGCGCGCTACACGTCGCTTCACAGGAGGTGGTTTACCGCTTGTCAAGGCTGGCGTTGCCAGGGCCGGGGCAACATGATCAACCGGCTCGGAGTCGTTCACAGGTAACCTGCCCGGCGTGTACTGGACACCATGCTGCGCGAGGTAGCCGCGGATAAGTTGTCGCACCACCTGCGATACCGTCAGATCCTGTTGCGCGCAAAGGCGCTCCAGTGCCGCCTTCTTGTTCGGATCAATGAGCAGCGTTAGCCGCGCGGTCTTGAGCTCCATACATCCTCGGCATGACAATGCGATGGTTACATGCGTCACATCGTACATGAATGCCATGTGATCAACAAACGCCTAACGTCGCAGGTCTTTCAGCGCCAGACGAATGCGATTGAATGCCGGAAGAAGATGCGCGCGCACATCGGACTTGAATTCTTGCGGCAATGCTTCCGTGCATACGGAATGATTGAGCATCAGATCGCCTTTGCACACGAACGCCACGACATTCGTACAAGTAGCGGCGCTGACTCGCAAGATGGGAGCGTCAAAGCTTCGGGCGATCCTTTCGATGTATTGCCCAGAATCGCTGTCATCTCCGTCCAGATTAAAAACCGCGATCCCGCCGCGGCGCAATGCTGCAAAGCAGTCATCGTAGAAGCTCTGCGATGACAGCTGATGCGGAATCCCCTCTGCCGCAAAGCCGTCTACAAGCAAGGTATCGAGCAAGTCCTCCGCTGTCCTGACGAAGTCCGCCCCGTCGCCCAAAACCACGGAGAAGCGCTCGCCATCCGGTGGAACATGGAACTTGTCGCGAAGCGAGAGGACGTGCGGATTGACCTCAACCGCGGTGATTCGCGATTCCGTCAGGTACCGGTGGCAGAACTTGGCCAGCGAGCCGCCGCCCAACCCGATGATGGCGATATGCTCGGGCTGGCTCATGAACAGCAGGAATCCCATCATCAAGCGCGTGTATTCCAGGCTCAGCCAGTCCGGCTGGTCGAGAAACATCCGGCTTTGCATCTCCAGGCGGGTGAAATGCAGTGACCGGGTACCCGGTGTCTCGATCACGAAGGGCTCCGCATGCTGCAGGGCTTCGAAGGTATTGGGCATCTTTTCTGCTGAACCGGCTGTTACAGGGTTTCTCGAGGTTGCCATCCTGATGCGTCCTTGACCCTCGCCAGGTCGGGCACCAGCTGGGCCCACGCCTCAGGGGGCAGATGCGGCGGGCAATGCAACGGGCTGTGCAATAGCGTGCCTGTGAGCGCGCCCCTGCATGCAAAGGCTATGGTATTGCTGCGCTCGTGGTCATGGATGACGGTCAGCATACGTTCCTCAAAACTTCTTTTCAGGCGATCCATGCAGACTGCGGAGTCTTGGTGGTGAGAATGAAAATTCGCCACCAGAACACCATGGGGTTCAAGCAGGTCAAAGCAGTTGTCGTAGAAGGTGCGAGAGGCAAGGCACGCTGGCAGCCCATCACTGTCGAATCCGTCGACCAGAATCACGTCGTATCGGCACTGGGCTGTACGGACAAAGTCGGCCGCATCCGCCTCATGAACATGGAAGCGATGGTCGTCTTTGGGAACCTCAAATTTATCGCGCAGGGCGATGACATGGGGGTTGATTTCAATCACCTCAATTCGCGATTTGGGCAGGTACCGGTAGCAAAACTTCGCTAGCGAGCCACCACCAAGACCCACCATCGCGATACTGCCGGGACGGGGAACCAGCAGCAAAAACCCCATCATGAGTCGCGTGTACTCCAGCAACAGCAGGTCTGGCCGGCCGATCTGCATCCTGCTTTGAATGTCGCAGTCCGAGAAGTACAAAGTCTTCGAGGTCAGCGTTTCGTCGACGAATGGCCGCAGATGCTGGTGGTACTCAGGATGGTCTGGCATGGGTGGCTCGAATGAATGGGCGGAACAGCGTCGTTTCGCAAAACAGTTGACTGAACTTGTCACCTTGAATTTCCGTGACGACCAAGGCGGTCGTGCTGGTGGTCATGCACATGGCGGTGGACGGAGTCCGGATATGAATGGACCGTGCACCTCCATTCAGGCGCGGCGCAGCCGATCAGCTGCACGGCTCCTGCAGGAAAAGTTCAAGGCTTCGTTTTGAGGCGAGGTGCACCCGGGATTACCCAGCTGCATTTCTCCCCGAGGCTTGCGGGGCCGTTTCATGGCGACAGCGGTGTAGACCAAACCAGCCGAACCAGGCCGTTTGCTATGTGTGGCAGCCTCATGCCAGTCGCGAGTACTCTGGTGGTCGGCGTGATGGGCAGTGCCGTCTTGAGTTGGGCAAAGACCAGGAACGATACTTCCGATGTGGGAGCCTCGCGGTCCAATCGATCGCTCTCAACCAGCAATTTCGGCAACACATCACCCGGCGGGGTGTCGCGATCAAAGTAGATGCGTACGATTTGATCACCAGGCAGGTGAAGGCGCGCGCATTCATCGGTGCCTTGGGAGATCAGTTCCAGCGGAAGGCCCTTGAGCACTGCATGCTCTTTGACAAGGTGCTCCAGCGTCAGGCTGACAGCAGTCCTGAGCAACTCGACGTCCAGCAACTGCGCCTGGGCCCCCTCTCCTCCGAGCAGGCTGGCGAGATCTTCTCCGCGATCCGGGCCTTTATACCGAATACAGCTCAGCCCCAGATCAGTTTCTGTCTCGCAGGCACGAGCAACTTCAAATGGTTCTCGCGCCGCGTAGCAAACCGATTCCAGCCATGCGACAGCTGCGACGAAGTGGTCAAATTCATAAGCAGCGTCTGGGAAACGGGCAACGAAAGGTTGCGGATCAAACACGTCATCGATTCTTCGCACAATCGGCGACGCCCAGTGAACTTCATCGCGGCGTTTCCAAACCGCACCGAATACACGGCTGAAGCCTCCCGATCGCGGCGTGTACCGCAGCAGCTTGATGTGCCGGTTCACGGGATCCGTCGGCTTGTTCGATTGCCCAGCGCTCATTGGGCAACCTCCGCGCTACGCGCTGCAGTATTCGCCTTGGGAACGGCCCGGCGGCTCATTGGGTAACCTCCGCGCTGCGCGCTGCGGTATTCGCCTTGGGAACGGCCCGGCGGCTCATGGCATTTCCCTTTGGATTTTCTTGCCGAGTGACCAGAAATCTTTCAGGAGCGGAGGTGCGGCCAATACCATGAGCAGGGTGGCCACGGGCACTGTTGCCGCAAAGCCCAAAGCCTTGAACGCCACAGCGCCGATCACGCCCCCAACAAAAAACAACCCGAGAATGGCCGCGTGGATAACCAGCTTGTCGCGATCGGCCTTCACGAAGTGCTCGATATTGGTTTCCCGCGTGCGGTTCCAGTAGATCAGTCGTCCCAGCTCAATGCCGAGATCCGTGATCACCCCCGTCATGTGTGTAGTTCTGATCTCGGCCTTGGATATTTTGGTGACGATCGCATTCTGCAGTCCCATGATGAAGCACAACAGTAGCACGGTGGACGGCACAAACAGTTCACTGAAAAGCTGAAGGTTGGCCCCCAGCAAGCCAAAGATCAGAAGCAGGACCGCTTCGAGCATGAGCGACAGTGCGAACTCGCCATGCATCTGCCGCCGCCGCGCCCAATTAATCAGTACTGCGGTTGTTGCGGCGCCACAAAGAAATGAGGCAAGCGACGCAATTCCTGCGAAAACCAAAACAGTGTGACCCCAGACCAGGTCATCCGCGATGGCAGACAGAATTCCGGTCATGTGAGAGGTATAGCGCTGCACCGCAAGAAACCCCCCAGCATTGATAGCGCCAGCAATACACGCAAGCATTCCGCCCAATTGGCGATTGCTCCGTCGCGTTCTGACGCGATGGGTCAGGCCGTGGAGAAAGTTTGCCGGTGTAAAAAAAACGAGCTTTGCCAGCCCATCGACCTCGTTGCGCATAAATTGAATATAGTGTGCATTCAATTCAATTGCAATTATAATTTCATTATCATGTCACCCGATTAGGTGAATGCGGGCGCATGAGCATGAATATAGGAGCCTCAATGGAGCTAAAGACGGCGCGACTGACGGTCCTGATTGATCCGGCAAAGAAACTGGCGTTCGAGGGCTTGTGTGCAAAACAGGACGTCACCCCCTCCCAAGTCGTACGAAGGCTCATCCGCGAGTACCTGATCGAGCATGGCGTCGAATTCACGCCATCCGGGACTTCAAAATCGTCCAGAAGAGGGCGCACATCTTGAGGATCGGGGAACGAGAGAGGGCTTGCACTGCGCTGCGGCCAAGATTGATCCGATTCTGACGGTCGCGGAAAGCGCCGCGCAAGGGCTGGTAATCCGGCTGAATATGCTGGAGCAGTTACACAAGGCCATTTGCTGCGCGGCGGCCGCTGGTGGTCGCCGGGCTCAATGCACAGCCAAAAACCGTGATGGCGCGCTCAGGTTTTCTGGAAAAGATCGAATCGCTGTAAAAAACCAGGGGCCTGGGACGCAGGGGGTTAAAAAGGATTGCTCCTGAGGGTGAGAGACTTGCTCACAGTGCTCACAGTGCTCGGAGCGCCCAGGCTGTCAGCTGCCGCGATAGGTCGAACAGCTCCAGGGGGTGCACAGCATCGGCACATGGTAGTGCTGCTTCACATCGAAGATGGCGAAACGCAGCGGCACGACCCTGTCGACGAACACGGGGTCGGCCAGGCGCGCCCCCTGGCGCTCGTAAAAGTCGCCGAGGTGAAAACTCAGCTCGTATTCGCCGACCGCCGCAGCCTCCGGCACGAGCACTGGCTGATCGGTGCGGCCGTCGGCGTTGGTCGTCATGGTCTTGACCAGCTTCCAGCTGCCGTCTTGCCCGCGCACCGAGAAGTCGATCCGCATGCCGGCACCCGGGCGGCCTGTGAAGTTGTCGAGCACATGGGTAGAAATGCCTGCCATCGTGGTTGCTCCTGAGTCCTGTGTTGTTTCAGCTACCGCGGTAGTACGAATAGCCCCAGGGCGAGAACAGCGCCGCCAGGTGCACGCGCCGGGAAGCGTCGTGGATCGCAAAGCGCAACGGCACCTTCATGAGGAACGAAGGCTGCGGCAGCTGGGCGCCCATCTGTGCGAAGTACTCGTCGAGATGCAGCAACACCTCGTAGCGGCCGCTACGGTAGGCGTCGCCGATCAGCAGCGGTTCGGCGGGGCGACCGCCGGCGTTGGCCCGCACAGTCTTCAGCAACTGCCAGCGGTCACCGTCGAAGCGGGAGAGATCCAGCCTCAGCCCGGCGCCGGTCGCGCCGTGGAAGGTGTCGATCGCGTGGACCGTCAGCCGCGGCGACACGCCGGCCTGCGAACTCGGCGCGACAGTCAGGCCGGCGGGAACCGCGGCAGGCGCGTCTGCGGCCGCCGCGAACCCCGGTGCCAGCGCCGCGCCCCCTATCAGCAACCCGGCGCGCAGTACGCCGCGCCGCGGCATCGGGTCGGCCGGTGGCGATATCGTTTCGTCTTTCATGCCGCCATCCTGGCTTCCACCCGTAGCCGCGTGATGCAGGCGATTTGCGCCAGCGCTTCGTTGAGTTCGAGCTCGCTCTCCCGTACAAGGCGGCTTCGAAACAGGCTGAAGATCTCGGTCTTGCTGTGGCGACGCACGGCGACGATGAACGGAAAGCCGTGGCGCTCACGGTAACGGGCGTTGAGCTCGCGCAACTCGCCCATCTCACCCTGGCTTAGCGCGTTCAGCCCGGCGCTGGCCTGCTCGCCCACCGACTCACGGGTCATGGTGCCGGCCTGCGCCTCCTTGCCGGCGAGCTCGGGGTGGCCGCACAGAAAGGCGACCTGCGCGTCCCGCGGCGCAGCGCGAACAACACCCATCATGGCCGCATGCAGGGCGTCCAGGCTGGCAAACGGCCGCGAGGCCCACGCTTTTTCCGTCACCCACGGGGAATGCTCGAAAGTTCTGCCCAGTGCGGCGACGAAGTCGTCCTGCTCCATGGTGTTGACAGTGTCGAGATCAAGCGCGAATGTCGCTTCAGTCATGGCGGTTCCTTGTTGATCAGGCTTTTTGAAAGCTCGCCTTGACGGCCGCATGGGTCTTGTGAATGCGCGGGACGAACTTCAGGATCAGCAGCGTCGCGCAGATCTCGAACGCGGCCACCACGTACAGGCCGGAGGACAGCGAGCCCGTCGAGGTCTTGATGAGGCCGAGCATCCAGGGCGCACCGAAGCCAGCCAGGTTGGCCACCGAGTTGATCAGCGCCACACCGCCAGCCGCCGCCGCGCCCGACAGGAAGCGGTTGGGCATTTGCCAGAACACCGGAATGGCGCTCATGGTGCCGACGATGGCCAGCGTGAGCATCGCCAGGGTCAGCAAGGGGCTGGTCTTGAGCACCATGGCAATCACCAGCAGCGAGGCAGACCCGAGTGCCGCTGCAATGCCGCAGTGGTAGCGTGACTCCTGGTGCTTGTCGGAATGGAATCCGTTCAGGATCATGCCCGCCGCGCCGCACAGGTAGGCGCCCGCCATGATCCAGCCGACCGCCAGCGGGCTGGTAAAGCCGACTTCCTTGACCAGCGTCGGGCCGTAGAAGGTCAGTGACGAGTTCGCCGCGATGATGCAGAAATAGATGAGGATCATCAGCCAGATCTTCGAGTCCTTCAGCGAGGCCAGCATGCTGTGCTCGCGATGACCCAGGGCCTTGGCGTCGCGCTCCAGGTCGGCGTGCACCAGATCGCGTTCGCGCTGCGTCAGCCAGCCGGCTTGTTCGGGCTTGTCGGTCAGGTAGAACCAGGTCACGAAGCCCGCAATCACCGAGGGGATGCCTTCCAGCAGAAACACCCACTGCCAGCCTTGCCAGCCGTTGACACCGTTGAAAGTGGTCATGATGAAGCCCGCCAGCGGCCCGCCGATCACGCCCGCCAGCGCCGAGGCCGACATGAACATGCCGAAAGCCTTGGCCCGGCGGTCGTTCGGAAACCAGAACGTGAGGTAGAGGATGATGCCGGGGTAAAAGCCCGCTTCAAATACGCCGAGCAGGAAGCGCAGGAAGTAAAACATCTCAGGCGTCTTCACGAACATCATCGCGATGCTGGTCAGGCCCCAGCCGATGGTGATGCGCATGATGGTTTTTTTGGCGCCGATTTTTTGCAGCAGCAGGTTGCTCGGCACTTCAAAGAAGAAGTAGCCAAGAAAGAAAATGCCGGCGCCCAGGCCGTAGACCGCTTCGCTCCATTTCAGGTCGTCGAGCATGGTCAGCTTGACGAAGCCGATGTTGACGCGGTCTATCCAGGCGAGGATCCACAGCACCATCAAAAACGGGATCAGCCGCAGGAAAATTTTCTTGTACACATTGTCCAGCTCCGTCTTTGCGGGGGCTTGGGCAAGGGGTAGCGTGACGCTTGCTGTACTCATGCTTGTCTCCAATGTCGTTTGGGGTGAACCACGGGCCGGTCGGACCCTGCGGCTTTCGCTTGCGCCTTCGCATTCAGGCGCACAATTCACGCGCCTTGCGAGGAGCAGCCAGTCTACGAAGAAGCGGCGTGCCCCGCGCACGAGGATTGCTATAAGCAGAATTGCGGAATCCGAATACCATGGAGCCCGACGCATAAGAAAACCCATCCATGAGCAGACCCGCCGATCCCGTCGACAGCTACCTGCTGCGCGTGCTTGTGACCCTGGTGACCGAGCGCAACGTATCGCGCACCGCCATCCGGCTCAACCAGTCGCAACCGACCATCAGCATCGCGCTGAAAAAGCTGCGGGAGATTTTTGGCGACCCCTTGCTGGTGCGCGAGAAGGGCGGCATGGCGCCCACCGACCGGGCGCTGGTGCTGCGCGAACACGCCCGGCGTGCGCTCGGCGAAATCGACGCGATGCGCGCCGACGCTGATCAGTTCGATCCGGCGTCAAGCACGCAGACCTTTCGCATCGGTTCGCCGGATTTCATGGCGGCGCCTTTCCTGGCCGGAGCCGTCGAGAATTTTCGGCGTCAAGCACCCCGCGCCCGGCTCATGGTGCAGCCGCTCGGGGCCGACTTCGACTACGAGCGCGCGCTGGCGCAGGGTGACCTGGATGTGGTCATTGGCAACTGGCCCCAGCCGCCGCAGCAGTTGCACCTGTCGGTTCTGCTCGAAGACGAGGTGGTCTGCCTGATGAGCAGCCATGACCGGCGGGCTGCCCGCGGCCTGACCCGCGAGCAGTACCTCGCAGCGCGCCATATCGTGCCCTTGCCGTATTCGCAGGCGCAGCGCGGTGTCGTCGAAACCCATTTCACCAGCCTGCGCGTGTCGCGAGATGCCTGCGTCGTCGTGCCGTTTTTCGAGCTGGCGCCCTACCTGCTGGTGAACACGGATCTGGTGTTCACGACGTCGCGGCATTTTGCGGCCCACTTCGCGCGCACACTGCCGCTGACCATCTCTACGCCGCCGTTTGATTTTCCGCGCATGCGCTTTTACCAGCTCTGGCACGAGCGCTCCCAGCATTCGCCGCCGCACCGCTGGTTTCGCGACCTGCTGTCGCACGCTGCTCGCCGCGTGACGCAGGCGAATCCGCAGCCCGCTCCCACTCCCACTCCCGGCAAGGTCAAGGGTACGAAGAACAGCTGAAGTTTTATTTGCGCACGGAATTGCGGACGCGCAGCGCCGCGGCCTCGCGCAGCACCGCTGCCGCCGCCTCGGCCAGCACCGGGCCGTCCACCTGCACCGCAGGCGAGGCATTGGCCAGAACCTCAGCGCAGCGAATCGGCAGCACCGTGTCAGCGCCCATCAGCCCAGCCATGACATCGTTGGAAGCGGCGTACACCACGCGGCCCACGCCGGCCCAATAGAGGGCGCCGCTGCACATGGCGCAGGGCTCGCCGCTGGCGTACACCGTGCTGCCGCGCAGCGTCGCCTGGCCGAGTCGCGATTCGGCCTCGCGTAGCAGCACCATTTCGGCATGGTTGGTGGCATCGCCGCTGGTTTGCTGGGTGTTGCCGGCCACATGCAGCACCCACCCGTCTGCCGAGACGAGAGCTGCGCCATAAGGGCTGTTGCCCGCCTGGAGCGCGGCCCGCGAGGCGTCGATGGCGAGTTGCATGGGCGTGAGGTCGTCAGGGGAGATGGTCATGCGGTCCTTTCCGGGAAGATGTCTGTCGTCAATCATGGGGGCGTCAAACCATGGCGCCGGTCAACAGCAGATAGCCCGGCAGCCAGCCGGTCAGGACGCCTGTACTGATCGCCACGCAGGCCACCAGGCGAGACACCGGCTTTTGCAGCGCCAGCAGCAGGAAGTACAGCAGCCACAGCACGCCCCAGGCGGCCCAGGACAGGCCTAGCCAGACCTCCCCGGTGCTGACGGCTCCGCGCAGCGTATCGACCGCTACCGGCACGGCGGTGATGGCAACGAACAGGCTGAACCATCCGAGCCCACGGCCGTCAGCTCCGCTCAGGCGGTTGATGGCCACCCACAGGTAGGTGAAGGAAAAAAGCAGGGACAGCGCGGCGGCCTTGATCGACGCGGCGTCGGCGTCCGCGCCGAAAGCGTACTTCAAGGCCACCAGCAGGGTCACTGCGCCGGTGAACAGGTTGATGACCCAAACTTCGCGATCGCCGAAGCGGCCAAGCATCCACAGCCCATTGAGAATGAGCACCGCGCCCACATAAAACAGCACCAGGCCCGGCAGCATGCTAGATCCTCGCCAAGCGTACGCAGCCGGGCAGGGACCGCACCGGGCACTGAAAGCCCACACGAATTACCCGGTCTGCACTCGCAATGAGGTCGGCGGCAAAGAATTTCATGGGCGCATGATAGCCCAAAATTCAAAATTGTATACAGTCTTGTGAACAACACTTTACCCATGCAGGCCTTGGCTTTGCGCCTGCCGCAAGGCCGGTGCCTTGCCCGGCGGCAACCTACCTGTTGCCGCCCAACTCCTTTTTGGGGTCGTCCACCGAGCCGGTCCTGATGACCCGCAAATCAGGATCAAAGACCGCCGTAAAAATCCGTGGGGTATTGGGATCGCTGAGATAACGCCAGTCGTAATGCGTTTCCTGCTTGAGCGAGTAAGGCGTGATCTTCATTGGCTTGCCGAGCATCTTGCGCACCTGCTCCATGCGCATGCCGGGCAGCACCTTGGCAAAGGTCCGCGGCGTCAGCACCTGGCGCAGTGCGCTCATCTTGCCGTCCGCGGCTATGGTGATCATGTAGTTGACCTGGCCCTCGGGCTGGCGGTTGTATTCAAAGGTCCGTGCGCCGGGTTCGGCAGTAACACCCGGCAACGGTGTGTCGGCCATGTCGGAGGCCTCCCAGATTTTTTCGGGCTCGCCGAAACGCGCCCGGACATCGGCCTCGGTGGACACACCTTCCTCCAGTTCGGCAATGCGCTGCGGGTCGCAGCCGGCCAGCCCGAGAACAAATGACAGCAGGCCCATACAAGCAATCGTCCTTCTGGAAGTTTTAGTGGCTGGCGGCAGCGAGGGCCCCTGCGGGCCGACCGGTGAAAAGGCCACCGGAACAGGCGCGGAGACAGGTAACAATGAGCGCAAGGCAGACCCCCGGTAAAATCAGTCAACTACATGTTTTAGGCAGTTTAGACCCATGTCCTTCTTTCGCCGCCCCGACTACACCTCCGAAGTCACCCAGTTCATTGACCAGCTCAAGGCGAAGAAGCCCACACTGGAGGCCGAACAGCGGGCCGGCCGGGCCCTGCTGTGGGACAAAAAGCTGAGCCTGCAGGACGAGGCCGATTACAGCGACGCCCGTGTCCCGCAGCAGCCCTATGTGTACGGCACGAGCAATCACCCCAACGGCAAGTAATTGCCAAACAGGCTTCCGACCCCGAAAAACCGGGAATAAGCAGCTCTATTTTTAGCAGCTATATTTTTTATAGCAAACCTGCCTTGTCACCCCCGGCTGCGGTTGCCGCAATATGTCCAAGAATCCTTCCCTGCCCTCTCCCCAGGATCTGCCGTCCGCAGCCGGTCAGGACCTGCCCGCCAACCTGGACCCGGACATGCCGGAAGTGATCGACCAGGTGGCGCTGGCCCGGCTCTATGGCGAGCCGCTGTTTGCGATGCCGCACGACCTGTACATCCCGCCGGATGCCCTGCAGGTGTTTCTCGAGGCGTTCGAGGGCCCGCTGGACTTGCTGCTTTACCTGATCCGCAAGCAGAACTTCAATATTCTCGACATTCCGATGGCGGCGGTCACGCGCCAGTACCTCACCTATGTCGACGAGATCCGCGCCACCAACCTGGAGCTGGCGGCCGAATACCTGCTGATGGCCGCGATGCTGATCGAGATCAAGTCGCGCATGCTGTTGCCGCCCAAAAAGGTGGCCGAGGGCCAGGAAGCCGAAGACCCGCGCGCCGAGCTGGTACGCCGCCTGCTCGAGTACGAGCAGATCAAGCTGGCCGCCCACAGGCTCAACGAGGTGCCGCAATTCGGCCGCGACTTCCTGCGTGCGCAGGTCTATGTGGAGCAGTCGCTGCAGCCGCGCTTTCCCGACGTCAACGTGGTCGACCTGCAGGAGGCCTGGCGCGACATTGTCAAGCGCGCCCGCCTGGTGCAGCACCATGTCATTTCCCGGGAAGAGCTCTCGGTGCGCGAGCACATGAGCATCGTGCTGCGCAAGCTGCAGGGCCGCAAGTTCCTCGAATTTGAAGACCTGTTTGACGCCACACGCGGCATGCCGGTGCTGGTGGTGACCTTCATCGCGCTGCTCGAATTATCCAAGGAGGGCCTGCTGGAAGTCACGCAGGCCGAGGCCTTCGCACCGGTTTACGTGCGGCTGGCCTACACCCCCGCCTAATTTCTTTTTTCATGTCCACCCTGCCTACACCCAGCCCGCACAATTTTGATGTCTTGATTGTTGGCAGCGGCCTCGCCGGCCTGAGTTCTGCACTGCTGCTGTCCAAGCAATACCGGGTGGCCATCCTCACCAAGCGCGCCGTGCGCGAAGGCTCCAGCGGCTGGGCCCAGGGCGGCATTGCTGCGGTGTGGGACAAGGACGACAGCTTTGCCGCCCATGTGGACGACACGCTGATCGCCGGCGCCGGTCTGTGCGACCTCAAAGCCACCCAGTTCGTGGTGGAGCAGGCCCCCGAGGCGATCGCCTGGCTGCAAAAACTGGGCGTGCCGTTTTCGGAAGAAGATGGCCAACTGCACCTCACCCGCGAAGGCGGCCACAGCGCGCGGCGCATCGTGCATGTGACCGATGCCACCGGCGCGGCCGTGCAGCGCACGCTGATCGAGCAGGTGCGCCAGTCGCCCAACATCACGCTGTTTGAACACCACACGCTGGTGGACCTGATCACCACCGCCAAGCTGCCAGCCGCCCAGCGCGGCGCGGAGGGCGGCAACCGCTGCGTGGGCCTGTACGCGCTGGACGACGAGACCGATGAAGTGCTCACCTTCCAGGCGCCCCACACCATTCTGGCCACGGGCGGTGCGGGCAAGGTGTATCTCTACACCACCAACCCCGACACCGCCACCGGCGACGGCATTGCCGCCGCCTGGCGCGCCGGCTGCCCGGTGTCCAACATGGAGTTCATCCAGTTCCACCCCACCTGCCTGTATCACCCGCACGCCAAATCCTTCCTGATCAGCGAAGCCGTGCGCGGCGAAGGCGGCCGCCTGCTGCGGCCCGATGGCACCCGTTTCATGCCCCAGCACGATGCCCGTGCCGAGCTGGCCCCGCGCGATGTGGTGGCGCGCGCCATCGACTTCGAGATGAAAAAAGGCGGCTTTGACTGCGTCTACCTCGACATCTCGCACCAGCCGCTGGTGTTCATTCAAGAGCACTTTCCCAATATCTATGCGCGCTGCCTGGAGCTGGGTATAGACATGTCCAAGCAGCCCATTCCGGTGGTGCCAGCGGCGCACTACACCTGTGGCGGCGTGATCACCGACTTGTCTGCCCGCACCGCTGTGGCCGGCCTGTACGCCGTGGGCGAAACCGCCTGCACGGGCCTGCATGGCGCCAACCGCCTGGCAAGCAATTCACTGGTAGAGTGCATGGTTTTTGCGCGAGCAGCTACTGATTTAATAGCAAACGAGCTGGCCAGCAACGGCACCACACCGGCCCAGACCCTGCCCCCCTGGGACGACAGCCGCGTCACCGACGCCGACGAGTCGGTGGTGATCTCGCACAACTGGGACGAACTGCGCCGCTTCATGTGGGACTACGTGGGCATAGTGCGCACCAACAAGCGGCTGGATCGCGCGATGCACCGCATCGCCTTGCTGCAGGGTGAAATCCAGGAGTTTTACGCCCACTTCCACGTCACGCGCGACTTGCTGGAGCTGCGCAACCTGGTGCAGGTGGCCGATCTCATCGTGCGCTCGGCCCAGGCCCGGCATGAAAGCCGCGGCCTGCATTTCAGCCGGGACTACCCGGAGATGGCCGCGTCAGCCAAGCCGACGATTCTGATACCGCCACGCCCTGACAACGTGATGACTCTACCGAAAATTTAGCAAGCCACATCGACTACGTATGCAGGCTTATCAGGGCTTGTCTTGCGTTTTCACTGTCGGTGGCGGATAGCTTGCGTCTGATAAGCCTCAAACACACAACTGCAGCGAACGGTATCTACACGGCCATCAGCTATAGTGCACTCCGACCTTGAGACAGTTTCCTGACACGCGTTTTTCGTGATAGTGCCTTTGCAGACGACACGACCAAAGAAAGCTTAACCGCGAATCTTGAGCAGCACGGTATTGTCAAGATGTGCAGTTTTTGAAGGGCTCCAATGCTGACGACCAATATCAAACTTAAAAACTGGCGCAACTTTCGGACCATAGATGTGCCTCTACGTGAAGTCACCTATTTGTTGGGTCCAAATGCATCGGGCAAGTCCAACCTGCTCGATGCATTTCGATTCTTGCGAGATATCAGCAAGGCAAAAGGCGGCGGCCTGCAAACGGCAGTGGCAGACCGAGGTGGCATCACCAAGCTGCGCTGCTTGCATGCTCGTAACGATCCGGAAGTACTGATTGACGTAACTGTGGCAGAAGAGGCCAACACACCGCCCTTATGGCGCTATGTGCTTGCCTTTAAGCCTGAAGGCAAAGGCGCGCAGCGGATTCTGATTTCAAAGGAACAGGTCTATCAGGGCGCAAAGCTGATACTTGATCGTCCTAACGCTGAGGACCGAAAAGATCCGATGCTACTGACGCAGACTTACGTAGAACAGATTCAAGCAAATAGCAGGTTCCGCGAGCTTGTTCAGTTTTTTGGCGCCACAACTTACTTGCATCTCGTTCCACAACTGTTGAAGTTCGCAGAAAAAATAAGAGGCCAGCGCTTAGAAGATGATCCATTTGGTCAAGGATTTTTGGAGCGCTTGGCGAAAACACCGCAGAGGACGCGAGACTCCCGACTCGTGAAAATCGGTAAGGCACTCACTCAGGCTGTTCCGCAATTTAGAGAGCTGCGCTTCGAGAAAGACGTTTTGGGGCACCCCCACCTTCAAGCCTTGTATTCACACCATCGCCCGAACGCTGGCTGGCAATCAGAAGAGCACTTCTCTGATGGGACGTTACGACTTTTGGGCCTTTTGTGGGCACTGTTAGACGGCACGTCTACATTGCTACTTGAGGAGCCTGAAATTTCGCTAAACGACGCGATTGTCAAACAAATTCCCGTCATGTTGAATCGCTTTCAACGTGAAAAGAAGTCACGTCGACAAATTATTGTGAGCACTCACAGCGAAGCCTTGTTGAGCAACGAGGGTATCGATGGGCGGGGCATAGTTCTGTTAGAAAGTGGCCCAAATGGCACGACTGCCCGTTCAATTGACGCAGCAGAAACGAAGGCTATTAATGCTGGTCTTTCAATTGCAGAGGTTGTTTTACCTAAAACAAGGCCAAACACAGTAAGTCAGCTAGGACTATGGTGATGACATCCGTGGCTCTGGCCACCGAGGACGAGCTTAGCGAAGCCGTCGGGATTCGCTTGCTGACGGAGATTGAACACCCCATGGAGGCATCCCTACTTCTCCGGAAAGGGGGATTTGGCTATCTGCGATCAAAGATGAATAGTTGGTGTCAGTTGGCTATCCAACAGCCAGTTGTTCTATTGACTGACTTAGATGATAAAGAGTGCCCGACCATATTGATCGACGACTGGTTCGGTCAAAAATCTCGACCCGAAAACTTGTTGATTCGTGTGGCTGTACGGGAGATTGAATCGTGGTTATTGGCTGATCATGAAGCAATGAGGTCTTTGCTCGGCAACAAAGGAAAGCTACCTGATGATCCGGATGCTTTGCCAGATCCTAAGCAGCGGCTGTTGCAATTGGCGAAGCTTGCTAAGCGAGAGGTTAGATCAGATCTAACGAGTGGCGCGGGCGCCATTGCAAGCCAAGGTATTGGATACAACGCGCGGCTTGGCGAAATGGTTAGGAACGAATGGTCTCCCAAAAGAGCGGCGCAACGTTCAAATAGCTTGCGACGTGCCATTGGACGTTTAGAAGAGCTAGCACTGAGAGTTAATAAATAATTCTCTCTCACTGTCCGGCTGCGAGTATCTCAGCAGATTGGTATTGCAGGCATCAGGCGGTGCGCGGCTCCAGTTCCGCCGCCAGCCAACCGCGCAGGCTGTTCACAAAAGCCAGCGCCTGCACCCGCGGCAAATCCTCCAGGCGAACCACGGCCTCCGTCACACGGCCTTCACGCAAGGCATTGGCACGCCCTACGCCTGCCAGCAATCCGCACCGCAGCGCTGGCGTGACCCAGCGGCCGTCCAGCAGCAGCGCCACATTGCCGCGTGTGCACTCGGTGATCTCGCCGTCGGCATTCCACAGCAAGGTGTCGAACACGCCCGGCTGGGTCGGGGTCAATGCGTCGTAGTGGGCACGCCGGGTGGTCTTGAAGCGCACGAATTCATCGTGCGCCTCTGCGATGGCACGGTCGGCCAGGCGCAGGCGCACACGCGCCGGCCCGGGATCCAGCGCATGGGCCTCGGCCTGTAGCCGGCCCTGCGCATCCATCAGCAAACGCACGCGCCAGGCCCCTTGGGCATGGGCCCGCGCCAAGGCCTGCAGCGACTGCTCCACCTGAAGGGCATCCCAGGGGTAGCCGAAATGCCGGGCGGCCTGCGCCATGCGCGCCAGATGCGCGTCGGCATCACGCAGGCACCCGTCCTTCAACCCCAGCGTTTCCAGCAGCGAAAACGGGGCGCTGGCGCGCCGCACAAAGGCCTGCTTGTGGCGCCACTCCTGCCACTCACCCTCGGCGCTGGCGTCCGCCGTAATGCCGCTGCCAATGCCGCAGCGCAGCGCCGCACCGCACAGGGTCACGGTGCGGATGGGCACATTGAACGTGGCCCTGATGCCGTGTTCGCCGGGCTGCACCACGCCAACGGCGCCGCAATACACACCCCGCGCCTGCGGCTCCAGCGCATGGATCATCTGCATGGCACGCACCTTGGGCGCGCCGGTCACCGAGCCGCAAGGGAACAGCGCGGAAAAGACGTCCGCCAGCGAACAGCCTTCACGCGTGCGCGCCTCCACGTCCGAGGTCATCTGCCACAGCGTGGGCAGTGCCTCGGTATGGAACAGGCGCGGCACGCGCACGCTGAACGGCTGGGCGATGCGCGACAGGTCGTTGCGCAGCAGGTCCACGATCATCACATTCTCGGCGCGCTCTTTGGCCGATGTGCGCAGGGCCTCGGCCTGCGCGGCATCGTCGCGCGGCAAAGCGCCGCGCCGCGCCGTCCCCTTCATGGGCCGTGTCAGGATATGGTCCCCATGCCAGTCGAAAAACAGCTCGGGGGATACCGACAGCACCTGCGCATCGCCGGTGTCCAGAAAGGCCGCATAACCGCCGGGCTGGGCCCGCTGCAGGGCGGAAAAGAGAGCGCGGGCCGTATCACCGCCCGGCTCGCCGCGCAGCGTGCCCAGCAGCGGCGCGGTGAAGTTGACCTGGTACAGCTCACCTTCGGAAATGGCGTGCTGGATGCTGGCCAGCGCCGCATCAAAAACGGGGCGCGGACAGGTCTCCTGCCACTGGACCTGGACGGCCGCATCCGCTGCATTCGCCGCTTCCCCGGGCCATGGCAAAGCCTCGTCGTAAACGGCAAACCATGCCAGGGGGCCATCCGCCGGATGCACGGCCAGCGCGGCATCGAAGGCAGGCGCGGCCTCGTAGCGCAGGTAACCCACGCACCAGGCGCCCCGCTGCGCAGCCTCCTGCACGGCGTCCAGCACCGCGCGCACCTGCTGCGGCTCGTGCGCCACCAGCACCTGGCGCGCCACGCCAAAGGCCTGGCGCAGACGCGGCCCGTCGGGATGGTCCGGGTTGGAGAAGTCGATGAGTGCCGAAAAGGCCCCCATCAGGCCGCGCCGATGTTCGGCACCAGAGCACCCGCCGGCTGGCCGGCCTTCAGCGCAGCGGTGAACGCCAGCATGCGGTCAATCGGCAGGCGGGCACGCAGGCCCAGCGCCGGATCCACGTGAATTTCATTGCGGCCGGTCTCCAGCACATGGGCCAGGCCCGCCAGGCTGTTCATGGCCATCCAGGGGCAGTGCGCGCAGCTCTTGCAGGTCGCGCTGTTGCCAGCGGTCGGCGCCTCGATGAAGATCTTGCCGGGGTTGAGCGTGCGCAGCTTGTGCATCATGCCGCTGTCGGTGGCGACAATGAACTCCGGGGCATCCAGTTCGCGCGCGGCTTTCAGGATGGCCGAGGTCGAACCCACCGCGTCGGCCAGCGCCACCACATCGGCCGGTGACTCGGGATGCACCAGCACCCTGGCTTTCGGGTGTTCCTTCTTGAGCGCTTCGAGCTCGAAGGCCTTGAACTCGTCGTGCACGATGCAGGTGCCGCTCCAGAACACCATGTCGGCGCCGGTCTGACGCTGGATGTAGCCGCCCAGGTGCTTGTCGGGCGCCCACAAAATTTTGTGTCCCTTGTCTTTCAGCGCCTGCACAATGTCGAGCGCGCAGCTGGACGTGACGACCCAGTCGGCGCGCGCCTTCACGGCCGCGCTGGTATTGGCATAGACCACCACGGTCCGGTCGGGGTGCGCGTCACAAAAAGCGCTGAATTCATCGATCGGACATCCCAGGTCCAGCGAGCAGGTCGCGTCGAGGTCGGGCATCAGGACCTTCTTGTCGGGTGAGAGGATCTTGGCCGTCTCGCCCATGAAGCGCACACCCGAGACCACCAGCGTCTGCGCCGCATGATCGCGGCCGAAGCGCGCCATCTCCAGCGAGTCGCTGACCATGCCGCCGGTTTCCTCGGCCAGGTCCTGCAGGTCGGGGTGCACGTAGTAGTGCGACACCATCACCGCGTTGCGCTCCTTCAGCAGTTGGCGGATCTTGTCCTTGAGCGCGGCACGCTGCTTCGGGCCGGGCTCGACCGGCACACGCGCCCAGGCGTGCCGGGTGTCGCACGCCGAAGCACCGGGAGCCACGTCCGGATGGGGGAAATCGTATTCAACGTCAATCACGGTGCCCATCACAACCCCCTTGCAGCTCGTGAAAGCGCATCGAGAAATCGATGGCCTTGACGTCCTTGGTCAGGCCGCCAATGGAAATCCGGTCCACGCCGGTTTCGGCCAGGCTGCGCAGGCTTTCCTGCGTCACGCCGCCGGAAATCTCCAGGCTGGCGCGCCCCTCGTTGATGCGCACCGCCTCGCGCAACTGCGCCAGGTCCATGTTGTCGAGCAGCACCATGCGGGCGCCGGCCTCCAGAGCCTGCCGCAACTCGGCCAGGTCTTCAACCTCGATTTGCACAAACTCAGCCTGTGCCGCCACCGTGGCCGCGCGCGCCAGCACCTGCGCGATGCCGCCGGCTGCGGCAATATGGTTTTCCTTGATCAGCACCGCGTCGTAGAGGCCGATCCGGTGGTTGGTGCCGCCGCCGGTCCGCACCGCGTATTTTTGCGCCAGACGCAGGCCGGGCAATGTTTTGCGCGTGTCGACGATCTGCGCCCGCGTGCCTTGCACCGCAGCGACATAGCCGGCCGTTTTGCTGGCCACCGCGCTCAGCAGCTGCAGAAAATTAAGCGCCGTGCGCTCGGCCGTCAACAGGGCCTGTGCCCGACCCCGTATCTCCAGCACCACCTGGTCGGCGGCGCAGCGCTCGCCGTCCCGCACATGCCAGGTCAGGCGGGCCTGGGGATCGAGCTGCAGAATCGCGGCTTCCACCCAGGCGCTGCCGCAAATCACGGCGCTTTCGCGTGCCAGCACCTGCGCCCGGGCGCTGCGGGCCGGATCAATCAGCCCCGCCGTCAAATCGCCCGCGCCCACATCTTCGGCCAGCGCACGAATTGCGTCGGCCTTGGCCACCTCAACGATGGCCTCAGCCGAGAAATCAAATGACTTTTTCATAACCAGTTGGAATAAAGACTCGCCCAGATGGAATAAAGACTCCCCTAGACTACGGTTCAACAGACTAAATGTTACTGATATGACGGTAACAGATGCTTTATTGTCTCGCTGTTTGCACGCTTGTTATCCGATTGCCCCAGATTAATCGTCACTTCTTTATTGCCAGCCCATCATGTTTCGCACCCTGCTCAAATCCAAAATCCACCGCGCCAGCGTCACCCACTGCGAACTGAACTACGAAGGCTCGTGCGCGATTGACGAAGACCTGCTGGACGCTGCCAACCTGGGCGAGAACGAGCAGGTGCATATCTGGAACATCAACAACGGCGAGCGCTTCATCACCTACGCCATCCGGGCCGAGCGCGGTAGCCGCATCATCTCGGTCAATGGCTCCGCGGCCCGCCGGGCCGCCGTGGGCGATCTCGTCATCATTGCAGCCTTTGCGCAGGTGCACGAAGAGTATGTCGCCGGCTTCCAGCCCAAGCTGGTGTTTGTCGACCCCGACAACCGAATCAAGGAAGAGCGCTCGACCATTCCGGTTCAGATGTCCTGAATCCACGCATCGCCCGTCACGCATCCCCGCGTGCCGCCCTGCCCGCCTGCACAAGCGCTGGCCTCCACCGTCTTTTAAACCGGAGCATCCATGGACAACACCTCGATGGTCCAGCGCAGCCTGCGGCATGTGTGGCACCCCTGCACGCAAATGAAGCTGCACGAATCGCAACCGCTGATTCCGGTTTCCAGGGCCGAAGGCGTGTGGCTCCACGACTTTGAAGGCCACCGCTACCTCGACGGCATCAGCTCCTGGTGGGTCAACCTGTTTGGCCATAACCACCCCCACATCCGGGCGGCGCTGATTGACCAGCTCGGCCGGCTCGATCACGTCATGCTGGCCGGCTTTACCCACGAGCCCGTGGTGGCGCTGTCTGAGAAGCTGGCGCAGCTGACCGGCCTGGGTCATGCCTTTTACGGCAGCGACGGCGCCTCGGCCACCGAGATCGCGCTGAAGATGAGCGCGCATTACTGGCGCAACACCGGCCGCCCCGGCAAATGCCGCTTTGTGGGACTGGCCGGCGGCTACCACGGCGAAACCGTGGGCGCGCTGGCCGTGACCGACATCGCCATTTTCCGCGAGGCCTACGCGCCGCTGGTGCGACTGGCCGCTACCGTGCCCAGCCCCGATGCCCGTACGGCCCATCCAGGCGAAAGCGCTGCGGACGTGGCAGACCGTGCTGTTGGCGCGCTGCAGGCCTGGCTCGATCAGCACCACGCGGAGACCGCGGCCCTCATCGTGGAGCCGCTGGTGCAGTGCGCCGCCGGCATGGCCATGCACGACGCCAGCTACCTGCGCGGGGTGCGCACGCTGTGCGACCGCTACGAGGTGCACCTGGTGGTGGACGAAATAGCCACCGGCTTTGGCCGCACCGGCACGATGTTTGCCCACCAGCAGGCTGGCATCCGGCCCGACTTCATCTGTGTGTCCAAAGGCCTGACCGGCGGTACCCTGCCGCTGTCGGCCGTGCTGACCACCGACACGGTCTACCAGGCCTTTTACGACGACGACGTGGCGCGCGGCTTTCTGCATTCGCACTCCTACACCGGCAACCCGCTGGCCTGCCGCGCCGCCCTGGCCACCCTGGAGCTGTTCGAACAAAACGATGTGCTGGCCGGCAATGTCGTGGTGGCGAGCAATCTGACCGCAGCCTTCGCGCCATTGACCGCCCATCCGCGTGTCCAGAACGCCAGGCAGCTCGGCATGATCTGGGCCTGGGACGTAGCCGGTGCGCTGCCCGGCTTTTCGCGCCGCTACTACCAGCACGCGCTGGCGCAGGGTGTGCTGCTGCGGCCGATTGGCAACACGATTTACGCCATGCCGCCCTATGTGATGGACGAGGAAAGCTCCGGTTTTCTGGCACGCGGCGCGCTGGCGGCCCTGCAGGCCACGCTGGCCGAAGAAGCTGCGCATGGCTGAGCGTCCGAAAATTTCCTTTTTCGTGACCGGCACCGATACCGGCGTGGGCAAGACCCTGGTCAGTGCGGCGCTGCTGCATGCGCTGGCCGCGCACTACCCGCGCGTGGTCGGCATGAAGCCGGTGGCAGCAGGCACCACCTTGATGGACGGCCTGCAAGTCAACGACGACGTGCAGGCCCTGCGCGCCGCCTCCAGCTGCCGCGTACCCCCCGAGCTGGACAACCCCGTGCTGCTGCCCGACGCGGTGTCGCCGCACATTGCCGCCACGCGCGCCGGCGTTCGCATCGCCATCGCCCATATCGTGGCCTGCCACCGCCAATTACTGCAACTGGCCGACGCCGTGGTGGTGGAAGGCGCGGGCGGCTTCATGGTGCCGCTGTCGGATACGGAAACCGGCGCCGATCTGGCGCAGGCGCTGGGCTTGCCGGTGGTGCTGGTGGTGGGCCTGCGCCTGGGCTGCCTCAACCACGCGCTGCTGACGGCCGCCGCCATTCGCGCGCGCGGCCTCACGCTGGCGGGCTGGGTGGCCAACCACATCGACCCCAACATGCTCGCGCAAGACGACAACATCGCCTTTTTACAGCACCAGCTGGCCGCACCGCTGCTGGCCAGCATTGCGTACCAGTCGCAGCCCGATCCCACAACCCTGAACCTGAAACTTCCCCTGGCATGGCAATCAACACCCCACTGACGAATTCCTGGCTCGATGAATTTCCGGCGCGCATTGCCGAGCTGGACCGCACGCATTTGCGCCGCCGGCGTCGCGTCGTCGTGCCTGAAGATGGCGCCCACCTGCAGGTTGACGGGCAGCGCATGCTGGCGTTTTGCAGCAACGATTACCTGGGCCTGGCCAGCCACCCCGCGCTGGTGCAAGCCGCCTGCGATGGTGCCCGCGCTTTTGGCGTGGGTGCGGCGGCCTCGCCACTGGTGAGCGGCCACAGCGCCGCCAACGAGGCGCTGGAAGCGGCACTGGCCCGTTTTGTCGGCCAGCCGCGCGCCCTGTACTTTTACGCCGGTTATGCCACCAACATCGGCATCGTGCCCGCGCTGGTGGGCAAGGGCGATGCGATTTTTTCAGACGCGCTGAACCACGCCTGCCTGATTGACGGCGCAAGGCTGTCAAGCGCACAGATTCACCGCTACCCGCATGCCGACCTGGCCGCACTGGAGCAGGAACTCATCAGCAGCCCGGCGCGGCGCAAGCTCGTCATCAGTGACGCCGTGTTCAGCATGGACGGCGATGTGGCCGATGTGCACGCGCTGCTGGCACTGTGCGAGCGCCATGACGCCCTGCTGCTGCTCGACGACGCACACGGTTTTGGCGTGCTGGGCCCGCAGGGGCGGGGTTGCCTGGCCCACGTTGGCCTGTCTGGTGAGAATGCTTCACCGCGCGTGCTCTACATGGCCACGCTGGGCAAGGCCGCGGGCGTGGCCGGGGCGTTTGTGGCGGGCAGTGAGGCACTGGTTGAATGGCTGCTGCAAAAAACCCGCAGTTACATTTTTGCCACCGCCGCCCCTGCCTTGCTGGCCACCGCCTTGCAAACCAGCCTGCAACTGATTGAGCAGGACGAGTGGCGGCGCGAGCACCTGCAGCGCCTCATTGCCCGCTTGAGGAGCGGCCTGGCTCAAGGCCTGCAAGGCAGCTCATGGCTGCTCGGCGAGTCACCCACCGCGATTCAGCCCGTGGTGATTGGCCCCAACGACGCGGCGCTGGCCGTGATGGAAGGCCTGCGCACACGCGGCCTGTGGGTGCCCGCCATCCGCCCGCCCACCGTGGCCGAGGGCACGGCCCGTTTGCGCATTGCCCTGTCGGCCGCACACACCGAGGCCGACATTGACCGGCTGGTGCAGGCCCTGACAGAGCTGGCCAGGCCTGGCGCCACGTGAGAAATCCGGCGGGCGTCAGGGCTGGGTAAAATCAGCCGTGAAAGATGACGACCCCCAGTCGCCCTGCACAGCGCGTTTGCTCATGCACCCGAACAAACAGACGCGCTCAGACACGCTGCATCACCTTCATGACAGTGCCTCAGTGAACACTTTCAGCACTTTCATCCATTCAGGAGCCCCACGTTCATGTCCTCTGTCTTGACCCAACCTCTCGCCTTCCACCCGCCCCGCCCCGCCGTCCAGCCAAGGGAACACGGCCGCTGGAGCGTTGACGAGATTGAAGCACTATTCAACCTGCCGTTTCCTGAACTGATGCACCGCGCGCAAACGGTGCACCGCGAGAACTTCGACCCCACACGGGTTGAATTCGCCACGCTGCTCTCGGTGAAAACCGGCGGCTGCGCCGAAGACTGCGGCTACTGCCCGCAGGCCGCTCGCTATGACACCGGCGTGGAAGCCAGCAAGCTGATGGAACCCGCCGAAGTGCTGGCTGCCGCCCAGCGTGCACAGGCCGCCGGCGCCACGCGTTTCTGCATGGGTGCGGCCTGGCGTTCGCCCAAGGACCGCGACATTGAAAAAGTGGCCGAGCTGGTGCGCACCGTCAAGGCCCTGGGCCTGGAGACCTGCGCCACGCTGGGCATGCTGGAAGACGGCCACGCGCAGACACTGCAAAGCGCGGGCCTCGACTACTACAACCACAACCTCGACAGCGCGCCCGATTTTTACGGCGACATCATCACCACGCGCGACTACCAGGACCGGCTGGACACACTGGCACGCGTGCGCAGCGCCGGCGTGAAAGTCTGCTGCGGCGGCATTGTGGGCATGGGCGAAACCCGCCGCCAGCGCGCCGGCCTGGTGGCCGAACTGGCCAACCTCACGCCCTACCCCGAATCGGTCCCCATCAACAACCTGGTGAAGGTTGAAGGCACGCCGCTGGCGAACCAGGCGGACCTGGATCCGTTTGAATTTGTGCGCACCATTGCCGTGGCCCGCATCACCATGCCCACGGCGCGCGTGCGCCTGTCGGCGGGCCGGCAGCAAATGGGGGACGGCGTGCAGGCGCTGTGTTTCCTGGCCGGCGCCAATTCAATCTTCTACGGCGACAAGCTGCTGACCACCGGCAACCCCGACACCGAGGCCGACGTGAAGCTGCTCGAACGCCTGGGCATGAGCCGCTCGGCGCCGGATGTTCGCTGAGCGGGCTGGTCAGGCCCCTCTAAAACGGTAGTGAAAAAGCACGGGCAAGCTCGTTAGACTCTCGCTAACTTTGGACTGAACCATGACCCCAGCGAAGAACGTTTCTGCCTCGCCCCCGGCCACGCCTTATGGCACGCTGCCGCCCGCCGCCACGCCCTCGGCGCGCAAGCCGCTGAGCCTGCCGCGCCTGCGCGAAATGCATGCGCAAGGCGAAAAAATCACCATGCTGACCGCCTACGACGCAACCTTCGCGGCCGTGGCCGACGCGGCCGGCGTGGAATGCATCCTGGTCGGCGACTCGCTAGGCATGGTCTGCCAGGGCCTGACGAGCACCGTGGGCGTGACGCTGGAAACCATGCGCCACCACACCGAGTGCGTGGCCAACGGCCTGCGCCGCTCGCACGCCACGGCCTGGCTGATCGGTGACCTGCCCTTTGGCACGTACCACGAGTCGAAAGAGCAGGCCCTGCGCAGCGCCGTGGTGCTGATGCAGGCCGGCGCGCACATGGTGAAGCTCGAAGGCGGCGGCTGGACGGCCGATACCGTGCGCTTTCTGGTCGAGCGCGGCATTCCCGTCTGCGCCCACCTGGGCCTGACACCGCAAACCGTGCATGCACTGGGCGGTTACCGCGTGCAGGGCAAGACCGATGAGGCCGCCGCCACGCTCAAGCGCGAGGCCCATGAGCTACAGGATGCCGGGGCCGCCATGCTGGTGCTGGAGATGGTGCCTGCGGCTTTGTCAGCCGCGCTCACCCAGACACTGACGCACTGCCCCACCATCGGGATTGGTGCGGGCAACGGCACGTCGGGCCAGGTGCTGGTGCTGCATGACATGCTGGGCATGAACCTGGGCAAGATGCCCAAATTTGTACGCAACTTCATGGACGGGGCACCCAGCGTGCGCGGCGCCATGGAAGCCTTTGTCCACGCCGTGAAAGACGGCAGCTTCCCGGTCAACGCCACCCACGCGTGGTAATTCAGGTTCCGTCAAAAACAAGCAGCCGAGGAGACCTCATGCACATCGTTCACACCATCGCCGAACTGCGCGAAAAACTCGGGCCCTTCCAACGCCCGGCCTTTGTGCCCACCATGGGCAACCTGCATGACGGCCATATCGCGCTGGTCAGGCAGGCCAAGCCGCTGGGCGACGTGACGGTGTCCAGCATTTTTGTGAATCGCCTGCAGTTTGCGCCACATGAGGATTTCGACAGCTACCCGCGCACGCTGGACACCGATGCCCAGCGCCTGGAAGCCGCGGGCTGCGATGTGCTGTTTGCACCGCGCGAGAAAGAGCTGTACCCCGAGCCGCAAACCTACAAGATACACCCCGCCACGGACCTGAGCGACATCCTCGAAGGGCACTTTCGCCCCGGCTTCTTCATCGGCGTCAGCACGGTGGTGCTCAAGCTCTTTTCGTGCGTCTATGCCGGCATGCCCTCGGGCGTTGCCGCTTTCGGCAAAAAAGACTACCAGCAGGTGCTGGTGGTGCGCCGCATGGTGCAGCAGTTTGCCCTGCCGATCGAGATTCTGGCCGGTGAAACCCAGCGTGCCGCAGACGGGCTGGCGCTGTCATCGCGCAACGGCTACCTGAGCCCCGACGAGCGCACTGAAGCCGCGCAACTCTTCAAGGCCCTGAAAGCGCTCGGCGATGCCGCCCGGGCCACGCCAACGCCCGACCTGCCCGCGCTGGAAGCCCAGGCCATGCAGGCGCTGGCACGCCGCGGCTGGAAACCCGACTACCTGACCGTGCGCCGCCGCACCGACCTGCTGCCACCGCAGGGGCTGCTGGCTTCAGAGCCGCTGGTGGTATTGGGCGCGGCCAAACTGGGCAACACCCGGCTGATTGACAACCTGGAAATCTGAGCGGGCCGAAACCAGCAACGGAGTGGCGGCGTATCGATATCCGGCAAGTAGCTTCGTCGCAGCACCCGCTCTTATCAAGCGCCTAATCCTGCGGGCTATCGTCGGAGTCAGCAGGCTGTTCCGGGGACGGCTCCGCAGGCTGCCCAAGCCGGCCAGCGAGCCATTGGTAGCCCTTCCACGCCAGCAGGGCCGAGCCCGCACCCAACAGCCCATATCGCAGCAAAGGCAGCAAGGGCCGGCGTGCGCCTGACAGCGCCAGCGTCAGCAGCGAGCTGACCAGGGGTGCGCGCTTAAGCAGCCCCAGTGCCAGAGGCAGGCCTTTGGCCAGGGCCAAGCCTGGCACACCGCCGATTTTGAAAAAAGTCGCCCTCTGCCGTGCTGCGTCTACAGCGCCGACCATCTCGGCGCGCTCCGTCGCGGCGCGCATCAGCAACAGCTGCTTTCTCAGTTCCCGTTGGGTGGTAGCGTTGGTGGCTGCGTCGTTCATGGCGTAACCCTCATGGTGCAGCTTCGCGCTGCGCGCTGGGTGCCAGGGCAGCTTCCAAGGCCTCACGGTCTTGCGCCATTTCAGCCAGTGTTGCCTGCAAAAAAGGCGGGCGCGTCGCCAGCGCACGCTGGATGCGCCACCAGAACCAGCCGCCGAAGCCGAGGTAGCTCGCCGCAAAGAACGCCAGCACCGCCACACGCTGCGCCGCGTCAACGGCCAGCACCACCATCAGCGTGAACATCAGCACGCCGACCAGGCCAAAAACCAGCAGGCCCAGCATGCTCAACAACAAACCGATCAGCCGCTGCAGCTCTTCTTCCAGTTCCACACCCGCCAAAGCCATGCGCGTATGCGCCATGCGCAGCATCGTGATGAGCAGCTGGCGCAGCGACGCGAAGAGGCGCGGCGGCTGGTCCACATCGAGGGCGTCTGCGCTTTGGGGCTTGGGCCGGGGAGTGTTCATGGTGGCGTCAGTCGTTCAAGAGCTGCAGCAGCTTGCCATGAACCGGCTGGCTGGCGGGTTGACTCATCAGACGGCAGCGGTGCTTACTTGCGGTTGACCAGCAAGCCGATCAAAAACCCGGCCGCAGCGGCGATACCAACGGCCCTCCAGGGGTGGGCATGGACATAGTCGTCGGTGAGCTTGGCCGCCTCTTTGCTCTTGAGCAGCGCCGCTTCCTGCAGCCCGGTCAGTTTTTCGGTGGCCAGCCTGAGCTTGCCGGCCGCTTTCTCACGCAGGGCCACGGCGGTTTCGCCGGTGGTCGCAGCCGCTGACTTGAGCAGGTCCTCCACGTCAGCGAGTACCACTTTCATGTCGGTGATCAGCTTGTCTTTGTTGGTGTTCTCCATGGAATGCTCCCAGGTGTTGTTGGTGAAAATCAGGCGCAGCGTGAACGGTTTTCAGTTTAGCCCAATCCAAAAGGACAAAAGGACGCAGCCCATGAATCGGTTCGGAACCCGTCTGCCGGAGTGGGTCAGGTTACCCGGGATTGGTGGCCAGGTCAAAAAGCGGCCTGCCACACAAACCGCCGGAGCGCCCGGTTCACACCGACATCCGCTCTGTTTTTGATAGCGATTTGTCCCCATACTGATTGGGCTAGTGACCTGTTGTCCTTGAAAAATAGCGCGCCAAACCCGAGCAAGCCACTCGGGTGGCCGTCAACTGCTTCTGCCGTTCAGGTATAAGTATTCCCGGCATCAGCAGCACTTTTCAGGAGTTCCATCATGGCCATTCCGCACGCCCAGTCGGGGCAGCTCATTGACGTTCGTCCCCTCGCCGAAAATCTCCCGGAAGCGCAAACCATCGCACTGTTCAAGAGCGAGGGCCTTGAAGTCATGTGGCTGGTCGTGCCCGCCGGCAAGACCGTGCCTTCGCACCACGTCCAGGGTGAAATCACGCTGCAGTGCCTGGAAGGCGAGGTCAAGTTCACGGCGGGTGGGAAAACCCAGACCATGAAGGCGGGCCAGCTGCTCTGGCTGGCGGGCGGTGTAGAGCACGGCTTGACGGCCGTGCGGGACGCGTCGCTGCTGGGAACCCTGGTTTTGCGCAACAAATAAGACAGGGCGCATCGCGGGCGGCAACCGTACGGCAGCCCGCGCTCGACCAAAGCGGGCGTTATTGCAACCGACTCAATAACGGATCAGGGGTGGGCTCAGGCCAGCTCGGTCGTCGGTCCGCGCCCCATCAGGGCGGCGACCGCTTCAGCCGGCCGAAGCTTGCCATCCAGCAGCGCCACCACGCCTTGCGCAATCGGCATGTCGACGCCCAGGCCTGCGGCGCGCTGCACCACGGTGCGGGCACAGTAAACCCCCTCGGCCACATGGCCCAGCGACTTGACCGCTTCGGTCAGCGTTTTACCCTGCGCCAGCAGCAGCCCCACCTTGCGGTTGCGGCTGAGATCGCCCGTGGCCGTCAGCACCAGGTCGCCCAGGCCTGAGAGGCCGGTAAAGGTTTCGGCACGGGCGCCCAGGGCCACGCCCAGCCGCGTCATTTCGGCGAGCCCGCGCGTGATCAAAGCCGCCCGGGCGTTCAGCCCCAGCTGCAAGCCGTCACACAGGCCAGTGGCGATGGCCAGCACATTCTTGACAGCGCCGCCGACCTCCACACCCACGATATCGTCACTGGCGTAAATGCGCAGCGAGGCGCCATGAAACGCGGCAACCAGTGCATCGCGCACCTCGGCATGCTCGCTGGCCGCGACCAGCGCGGTCGGCTGGCCGCGCGCCACCTCGAGCGCGAAACTCGGGCCGCTGAGCACGCCCGCTCTCAAATTGACGGCTATCTGCGCCCGTATTTCATGGACCAACAGGCCAAACGGTGAAATTGAAGAAGAGGATGAAGAGGAGGCTGGGGAGGCGGCAGACCGGGACTCCACGGCCACCGGCGCCTCAAAACCCTTGCTCAGCCAGACCACCGGCACGCTGACCTGTTGCAGCCTTTGCAGCATGCCGCGCGCCGCGGAAACCGGCGTGGCCAGGATGATCAGGTCCTGCCCGCTGACGGCCTCGGCCAACGATGCATCCCCACCGCCTTGCAGCAGCAGGTTGCCGGGCAGGGTGACGCCGGGCAGGTAGCGAGTGTTGGCGCGTTCAGCCTGCATGGCCTGGACCAGCGCCGCGTCGCGCGCCCATAGCGTGACCTGATGCCGGGGCGCGCCGGAACCCGCCGCTTCCACAGCGCCTGCCGCATTGACGGCCATTGCCGTACCCCATGCGCCAGCGCCGATGACGACTATTTTCATGTCCGGATGAGCGGAAAAGGGCGGGCGGCGGTTCAGCCGGCCCTCAAACGATGATTTGGGGTGCGGACGGCGCGGCGGCCTCGGCCTGCTGCTGCTCGTACATGGCCTGGAAATTGATTTCAGCCATGTGCACGGGCGGAAAGCCGCCGCGCTGGATCACGTCGGCCACGTTGCTGCGCAGGTAGGGGTAAACAATTTGCGGGCAGGCAATGCCCAGGATGGCGCCGAGCTGGTCGGTGTGCATGTTGCGGATTTCAAAAATACCCGCCTGCTTGGCCTCGACCAGAAAGACCGTCTTGTCGGCAATCTTGGTGTGCACGGTGGCGGTCACGGTGACTTCAAACAAGCCATCAGCCACCGGCTTGGCATCCACGCCCAGCTGGATGTCGACGCCAGGCTGCTCCTGGTTCAGCAGAATTTCAGGCGAATTGGGCTGCTCCAGCGACACGTCCTTCAGGTAAACGCGCTGGATCTGGAATACGGGATCAAGGTTGGCTTCTGCCATGGTGCTCTTTCGGGTGCTTGGATAAATCGGAAGATGGGGACCTGCCCGCAGGGGGCAGACAACGGGGCATTATCTCAGGAAGAAATAAAGCCCCACGCTCGGCACTTGCGTGTCCTCGCTGCCCCCCGAGGGGGCGGATTTTTCTGGGGCTCGACCGACCGGCTCAAACGTCAAACGCCGCCGCCGTTGAGCAACGGCATCAGGCCACCCCGTCCGTCGAGGGCCACCAGCTCGTCACAACCGCCGACATGGGTGTCGCCAATGAAGATCTGCGGCACCGTACGCCGGCCGGTGATGTCCATCATTTTCTGGCGCTCGCCAGGCAGCATGTCCACACGAATCTCATCGAGTTCGGCCACGCCACGTTGTTTGAGCAGCTGTTTGGCGTGAATGCAATAGGGGCAGGTGGCCGTGGTGTAGATCTTGACGGGTTGCATGGGTTCTCTGGGTCGTGCGGACCGCGCTCGCAAGGCGCAGCCATGGGAAATGGGTGGAAACCTGGGTCAAAACCCGACCACGGCCCTCTCCGGCGGCGGCGGGGCAATGAGCCGGTTCAGGCTTTCTCGAGCGGAAGGTTAGCGTCTTTCCAGGCTTTGAGCCCGCCACCCAGGGATTGAGCCTGCTCGTACCCGAGCTTTTTGGCAACGGCGACGGCACGGCCAGCACGCGCACCGCTGGAGCACACCAGGATCAGCGGCAGGGCCTTGTTTTTCACGACGCCGGGCAGCTTGCTCTCCAGTTCGCTGAAAGGCACGTTTTTGGCGCCGCCAACATGACCGGCCGCAAACTCGTCCGCCTCGCTCACATCCACCACCACCGCTTTTTCACGGTTGATCAGTTGCACGGCGCCACTGGCGCTCAGCGCGCCGGCATTCATGGCACCCGAAATCATGGGCCAAACCAGCATGCCGCCCGAGGCGAGTGCTACCGAAATCAGCATCCAGTTATCGATCAGAAATTTCACTTGCTACCCTTTGTGTGTTTTTCACCAAACCAGTGATTTTAGAATGGAGGCCGGCAATTGCCTGCCAACCGCTCTTTTGCCCCTGTTTACGTCTCCCCTCCTCACCCACCCCCTACTGCCACACCATGTACAAACTCGTGCTCATCCGCCATGGCGAATCCACCTGGAACCTTGAAAACCGGTTTACCGGCTGGACTGATGTCGACCTGACGGAAACAGGCATCACGCAAGCCAAGGACGCCGGAAAACTGCTCAAAAGCGAGGGCTATGAGTTTGACGTGGCCTATACCAGCGTGCTCAAGCGTGCAACCCGCACCCTCTGGCATGTGCTGGACGAGATGGACCGGACCTGGCTGCCGGTCGTGAACAGCTGGCGCCTGAACGAGCGGCATTACGGTGCGCTGCAGGGGCTGAACAAGGCCGAGACCGCCAAAAAATATGGCGAAGAGCAGGTGCTGATCTGGCGCCGCAGCTACGACACCCCGCCCCCGCCGCTGGATGCCGAAGACGAGCGCAGCGAACGCGGCGACCCCCGTTATGCCAAATTGCCGCCCGAGCAGGTGCCGCTGACGGAGTGCCTGAAAGACACCGTGGCGCGGGTATTGCCCTTCTGGAATGAATCCATGGCGCCTGCCATCAAGGCCGGCAAACGCGTTGTGGTGGCGGCTCACGGCAACTCGATACGCGCGCTGGTGAAGTACCTGGACAACATCTCGGACAACGACATCGTCGGGCTCAACATCCCCAATGGCATTCCGCTGGTTTATGAGCTGGACGACCAGCTCAAGCCGCTGCGCCACTACTACCTGGGCGACAGCGAAGCGGTAGCCAAAGCTGCTGCGGCCGTGGCAGCGCAAGGCAAGGGCTGATCAGACTTCATGTAAAAGTCCGGTAAAAGCTGGCAAAAACCGCACATTTTTGCCGTTTTTGCCAGCTTGGCGACTGCGCAACATGGAACTGCTGAATGGGGCTTTTCTCCAAGGTGTATATTGCTTCTGGTACGCAGGAGCAAGGGTTCCTCAAGGCTTATTAAGGTAGTTTTATGGGTCAGAAGCTCAAAATCGCAGGCTGGATTTCAATTGGCGCGGTCGCAGGCGCCCTCACCACGGTGCAACTGCAGGCCGTTGCACGCGGTGGCCTCTCCCCTTTGCCACTGGAAGAGCTACAACAGCTGGCGGCCGTGTTTGGCATGGTCAAAACCGATTATGTGGAGCCGGTTGACGAGAAAAAGCTCATCACCGACGCCATTTCGGGCATGGTGGCCAGCCTGGATCCGCACTCCGTTTATTTCGACAAAAAGTCGTACAAGGAGTTTCGCGAGGGCACCTCGGGGCGCTTTGTGGGTGTCGGCATCGAGATCAGCCAGGAAGACGGTCTGGTCAAGGTGGTTTCCCCGATTGAAGGCTCACCCGCCGATCGCGCGGGCCTCAAACCCAACGACCTGATCACCCGGATCGATGACACGGCCGTGAAGGGCCTGTCACTCAACGACGCGGTCAAGAAAATGCGCGGCGAGCCCAAGACCAAGGTGCTGCTGACCATTTTCCGCAAGGATGAAAACCGGACATTCCCCGTCACCATCACGCGCGAGGAAATCCGTACCCAGTCAGTGCGCAGCAAGGTCATTGAGCCCGGCTACGCCTGGATCCGGCTGAGCCAGTTCCAGGAACGTACGGTGGACGATTTTGTGACCAAGCTGGAACAGATTTACAAGCAGGAGCCCAACCTCAAAGGCTTGGTGCTGGACCTGCGCAACGACCCCGGTGGCTTGCTGGATGCAGCTGTTGCGGTGTCGGCCGCCTTCCTGCCAGAGAACGTCACGGTGGTGTCCACCAACGGCCAGCTGGCGGAAAGCAAGTTCACCTACAAGGCGGCCCCGGAGTTTTACCAGCGCCGCAGCGGGGCTGATCCCCTGAAGCGCCTCCCCGCAGCCATCAAGAAGGTGCCGCTGGTGGTGCTCGTCAATGAGGGTTCTGCTTCCGCCAGCGAGATTGTGGCGGGCGCCCTCCAGGATTACAAACGCGCCACCATCATGGGTAACCAGACCTTCGGCAAGGGCTCGGTCCAGACCGTGCGCCCGCTGGGCCCCGACACCGGCATCAAGCTCACCACGGCCCGTTACTACACCCCCAGCGGCAAGTCCATCCAGGCGCGCGGCATCGTTCCCGACGTGCTGGTGGACGACACCGCCGAAGGCAGCCCGTTTGCCGCGCTGCGCACACGCGAAGCTGACCTGGAGAAGCACCTCAACAGCGGCCAGGGCTCCGAAGTCAAGGACGCCAGCCGGGAAAAAGCCCGCGAGGAAGCCTTGAAGCGACTGGAAGAAGAAGCCAAGAAGACGCCAGAGCAGCGCCGCCCGCCTGAACTGGGCAGCGACAAGGACTTCCAGCTGGCACAGGCCATCAATCAGCTCAAGGGCCGGCCGGTACTGGTCAGCAAGACGGCGGTGGTCGAGCCCAAAAACGAGAAGAAAGAAAACTAGGCCGCCTGTAGGCCGGTAACGATCAGGTCGCGTGCTCCACTCCACCTGATCGGATCTACCCGTGCGCTGCCCTGCGCCGACGCGGGTACGGACCGGCTTATGCCCCCTCCCCCATGAACGACGAACAGCTGCTCCGCTATTCCCGGCACATCCTGCTCGACGAACTGGGTATTGAGGGCCAGGAAAAGCTGCTGTCCGCACGCGTGCTGATTGTGGGCGCGGGCGGACTGGGTTCTCCGGTGGCCCTGTACCTCGGCAGTGCCGGCGTGGGCCACATCACCGTGGTCGACCATGACCGCGTGGATGCCACCAACCTGCAGCGGCAGATTGCCCACAACCTGGCCCGCATTGGTACGTTCAAGGCGGAGTCCGTGGTGCAGTCCGTGGCAGCCATCAACCCGGATGTCCAGGTCATCCCGGTCACGCAGCGGGCCGAGGGCGCGCTGCTTGACGAACTGGTCCGGGAGGCTGACCTGGTTCTCGACTGCACCGACAACTTTGCCACCCGCCATGCCATCAACCGTGCGTGTGTCAGGCACAGCAAGCCTCTGGTCTCCGGCGCGGCTATACGCTTTGACGGGCAGGTGTCGGTCTATGACCCGCGGAGCGCGCAGTCACCCTGCTATGCCTGCGTGTTTCCGGAGTCGGATCTATTCGAGGAAACCCGCTGCGCCACCATGGGTGTGTTTGCACCCCTGGTCGGCATCGTAGGCACCGTGCAGGCCGCCGAAGCCTTGAAGCTGCTCTGCGGCGTCGGGCAGCCACTGACCGGGCGGCTGCTGATGCTGGATGGCCGAACCATGGAGTGGAGCGAAATGAAACTGGCGCGAAACATCGCCTGCACAGTCTGTGGTGCCTCCGCTCCCACGCCTGCGCCCACTACCACTGATTGAGCCGGGGGCCTCGATAACCGGTCCCTGCGCCCAGGGTCACCCTCCACTCACCGGGTGGCCGTCGCAGCAGGTCTGGAGCCCCCATTGGGCTTGGCGGCCTGTGCCAGAACCTCGCTGCAATCGGCATCCTGACCGGGGCCTGTTTCAATCGTGGCAGCCAGCGCGAGCAGCGGGTTGATGGCGCCCAGCACCAGGGCGATGCCGGCGCGACCGGCCAGCGCACCCTTGTCCGGCCCGGCCGACGGTGATGCAAAGGTCCCACCAATCCGCAGCGGCGACCTGAGGCTCAGAATGCTGCGGTCCTTGGGCGCCGGTTCCAGGATGATGTCCAGCGTTTCATCGGCCAGGCTCACCCGGCCGCGGCCATTGATCACCGTGTCGGTCGTATCCAGCACGATGGCCCGGCTGGTCATCAAGCCCTGGTTCACGTCAAAGGCGGCCGCAGCGCAGCGCAATTGCACATTGCGATCGCCGCGCACCAGGAACTTGATGACCTCCCCGCCATCGAGCCCCAGGAATTCGAGCAGTATGTTGCTGATCTGTCCTTTGCCCATGAGAACGGCGACATCCCCCGATGCGGACCCGAGGACTTGCGCCACAGAGGCCCCTCGACCCTGGAAGTTGAACTGTCCGCTGATCTTTCCAAAACTGCTCCTGGTTGTCTCCACTTTGGGAAACAGCTGATTCAACTGCACCGCACGCACATCCAGCCGGGCAGTGAACGCCGCAGGCGCGATGTTGGAATCAACCTTGAGGCTTCCGGCGAGCGACCCACCGGCCACGCCCAGCGAAAAAGGACTCAACTGCAAGACGCCCGCATTCAATTTGATGTGGGCGCCGCCCTTGTCCAGCGGGAGCGCCTGTACATGCCGGATATTCGCCGCCGAGTAGGTCACGTCGGCATTCATGGCCTGAAGTCTGGCCAGGCTCAGGATGGTCGCGGGCAATACCTTGCGTGAAGACGCTGTGGTCCGGCCCGGCTGCTCTGCGCCGGCTTCCGCTTTGGTTTCTGCTTTGGCTTTGGCTTTGGCTTCGGCCGCTTTGCTGGCAGCAGGCGTTGCCCCAATCATTGGCCCCAGATCCTCAAAGTCCAGCAGTTTTGACTGTAGGTTGCCGGTCAAAACGGGCACCGCTGCAGACTGGTCAAAACTGAGAGCACCGCTGAGGTCAGAGTTGCCCAATACACCCTGAATCCGGCTGGCAGTCCAGACCTTGCCATGCTTGGCCAGCTTGCCGCGCACCTTGTAGGGCGGCGTGGAAGGCAGCACGACACCCGCCAATTTATACAACTCTTCGAGATTGCGGCCCTGCAGATCGAATGTGACGTCCATGCCTCCAAAGTCCGCGAGGTTGACAATCGAGCCTTGGGCTTTCAGGCCGGTTTTTCCGGCCAGGACATTGATCTCGATGGGGAAAGGCGCTTGCGCTTTCTCGCGCAACTGCAGCACGCCGCCTGTGCGGCCACTGGCGCTAAAGACCTCATTTTTCCATTTGCCGGCAGCGTTATAGCTCAAGGGGAGCTGCCCGGCCGACTCCGGAGAGAGGGAAAATGTGGCAGCTATGTCGGCGCCCTGCGCCGCAGCGCGGTATTTCAGCGTGCCCCGGTCAACCAGCAAGGACCCGATGACAGGCACGGCGCTTTCATCGGACGTGTCGCGCGAAAGCGCCCAGGTGCGCCGGCCGTCCGGTTCGATCTGCAGGCCGATTTGCGGCTCGGTCAGTGCAATCCGGGGCAGTTCGACCTTGCCAAACAGCAGCGGCCACAGCTTGATGTCAAATTCGGCAACGCTGGCCTTGAGCAAG
The DNA here is from genome assembly GCF_056401355.1 of Polaromonas sp. P4_F4. NCBI lineage: Bacteria > Pseudomonadati > Pseudomonadota > Betaproteobacteria > Burkholderiales > Comamonadaceae > Polaromonas > Polaromonas sp. P4_F4. Next base: position 131,317 of record NZ_JBFUJO010000014.1, read on the forward strand.
TAGGGCTCACTGGCCCATTCAGGGTTGGCGACTTCCACGCCATCGGCCCTGACGGTGGCGGCTCGTCCCAGACGAACAGCGAGATGCTGGGTAATCTCGAAGCGGCGCCCCAGCTGGTCCGATACATGACGATTGATCGGCCCGCGCAAAACATCCCACGGAAAGAAAAGCACCACCAGTACCAGAGCAACGAACAGGGCCGCAAGGCCCGCAAGCGATCTGCGAAAAACGGCGGAGTGAAGCAACGATTTGGTCATGTATCCCGGTGGGTTTCAGGCCCGCCCAAACACCCTGTCCCCGCATTGGCCAACACGGCATCGATGCGGAACCGCGCAATTGGCCTGGAGTTGGCGTCGGAAAGGCTTCATGCGCATCTTCAGGGCAGAGCCTTCACTATCGATGAGCAAGCCGGCCCAGACAGTCGGCCAGTGCGATGAAAAGCTGTGGGTGGGTACCTACAGTCTCTAAAAGATAACGAAAAGCGGGGAAGTAGGAAACATCCTACATGTGCTGAACAGAGTCACTGGCAGAATGGCCTCCGAGGCAACGATACATTAGGAAACACGGCGTGTTCACACTCTTGAGGGCTTCGTCAATTTTCCGCGAACCGTGTCGCCCCACCTGGACCTGATCAGTGAGACTGAAAACCTACATCGTCGAAGACAACCCCACTATTCGGGAAAACCTGATCGGCACCCTTGAAGAACTCGCCTGCGTCCGTGCTGTGGGAACCGCAGAAACCGAAAATGAAGGGAAAGCCTGGCTCGTTGACAACAGTGACCAATGGGACCTGGCCATCGTCGATTTGTTTTTGAAGCAGGGGAGTGGCTTGGGTGTGCTGGCAGCTTGCCGCAATCGCCAGCCGGGACAGAAAGTGGTGGTGCTCAGCAATTACGCCACGACCGACATCCGGCACCGGTGTGCGCAGTTGGGCGTCGACGCGGTGTTTGACAAGTCCAACGAAATTGACGCGCTGGTGGACTATTGCCTCCAGCAGAGCGGCAGTACCGTTTGAAGTCAGTCAATCAACTTGTTCTTGAGCGCGTAGTAGGTGAGATCGCTGTTCGACGCCAGACTCATTTTTTCCATCACGCGGGTTCTGTAGGTGCTGACGGTTTTCACGCTCAGCGAAAGCGCCTTTGCAATATCGCCGGCCGTTTCCCCCTTGGCCAATTTCAGAAACACCTGAAATTCCCGTTCCGACAGTTGCTCGTGGGAGGCGACGTCGTGGGGCCGGTTCAATTGTTGCGCCAGCAGTTCTGCCACCGCCGGCGTGATGTAGCGCTTGCCAAGCGAAATGACGCGGATGGCATCCACAATTTCCGACGGATCGCATTCCTTGTTGAGGTAGCCACTGGCTCCCTGGCGAATCAGGTTGACCGCGTAGTGCTCCTCGGGGTAGCCGCTCAGGATCAGAATGCCAACGTCGGGGGCTTTGGCGCGGATCATGGCCAGCGCATCGATGCCGCTCTGGCCCGGCATGGACAAATCCATGACCAAGATGTCCAGCTCGACATTGCGAACCAGGTCAATCGCCTCGCGGCCGCTGGCGGCCTCACCGACGACACGCAGATCCACCTGGTCCGAGAAAAACTGCTTGAGTCCCGAACGCACAATGGCATGGTCATCAACAATTCCAATTTTAATCATGTCGCTGTCTTTCCATAAAGCCCGCGCGAGCAGGCAACGCAATCAACGCAATGAAAAAGATGGCCGGGCCGGACATCCGCATTGGCCTTAGTACCCATTATTGACGAATTATTCCCCGAAGTATCCAACGGAGCCAGCCGTGAAAAAATTCTCAATCCCGAAAATGGCCATCAGCCTGCCCCTGGCAGTGCTGGCCGCCGCCATCCTCATTTTCATCAATGAGGCGAGTTTTCACGAATCCACGGCGGCGGCGGCCAGCATCGAGGAGGCGCAGCAAACCCGTGAAGCCATCAACCAATTGCTGCAGCGCATGCTGGATGCAGAAACCGGCTCACGAGGCTACCTGCTGACGGGCGACCCGCGCTATCTGGAGCCCTACAACAGCGCCACGGCCGATATCAGCCAGAACCTGGATGTTCTGCGTCAGCTGTTCATCCCCTACCAGAACGAACTCACGGAATTCGGCGTCATGTCCCGGCATATTGCGCGCAAACTGGCCGAGATGGACCTGAGCGTGCGCATGCGCAAGGAAGGCAATGAAGATGCCTGGAAATTTGTCCTGACCACGGATGTCGGCAAGGAGCACATGGAGGCGATTCGTGCGCAATCGTCCAAACTGGCCGCCAGCAGCATCCGCAAGATGGAACTGGGCCAGGTCCAAATCAAGAAAACACTGCAGCTGTCGCGCATCGGCGTGGCCGCCATGGCGCTGGCGGGGCTGCTGGCTTTTTACATGTACCTGCTGCAAACCAAGGCCCTGCTCGCATCAGGCCGGCGCGAACAGGAATCCCTGCAGCGTGAGCGTGACCTGCTGGAGACGCAGGTACGGGAGCGCACGGCCACCCTGGCAGAACTGGCCACCCATTTGCAGAATGTGCGTGAGGATGAGCGGGGCCACCTGGCTCGGGAGCTGCACGACGAACTGGGGGCGCTTCTGACAGCCGCCAAGCTGGATGTCGCCAGGCTGCGGTCACGACTGGCGGGCAACCTGCCGGAAGCAGCAGAACGCCTGGAGCACCTGACCAGCACGCTGAACAGCGGTATTGCCCTGAAGCGCCGCATTGTTGAAGATTTGCGGCCCTCCTCGCTGTCCCATCTGGGTCTGGTGGCCTCCCTGGAGATTCTGGCGCGGGAATTCGAGGAGCGATCCGGCCTGTCCATCACCACCGACCTGGAGCCAGTGGAACTTGGCGGCTCGGCCCAGCTGACGGTGTACCGGCTGGTGCAGGAGTCGCTGACCAACATTGCCAAATATGCCGCGGCCAGCCAGGCCGAGATCAGCCTTCACAATTTCGACAGGTACATCTCCGTGGAGGTCAAGGACAACGGCAAAGGTTTCCGGGTGGAAAACGTGGGGCCCACCAGCCACGGCCTGGCGGGCATGCGCCATCGCGTGGAGGCCGCCGGCGGTCGCCTGACGGTCACCAGCGCCGAGGGAAGTGGCGCGCGAATTTCTGCCGTGCTGCCCAAGACGTTCTGACCCCGGGGGCCGTGCGCATCGCGCCCAACAGTAACAAACTGTCAGCCCCCTCCTACAGTGCCTCCCCCTTGGAACTGACAGGGGTACCCGTTCACAGCCGATGAGGAAAAACCACCATCCTCTTTAACCTTGCTGCAGGGCGTTTCAAAGTTTCGACAACGAAACACTGCCCAACCCAGCTACGCAAGGAGATTGAGATGCTGCACTATTCCGTTGTTTTTTTGGTGATCGCGCTGATCGCCGCCATCTTTGGCTTCGGCGGTATCGCGGCAGGTGCCGTTGAGATTGCCAAGATTCTCTTTTTCATCTTCGCCATCATGGCTGTGGTGAGCTTTGTGATCGGCCTGATCAGGAAGAACTAGCACTAACGACGCGCCCTGTGGCGGTACCTGTCCCGGCACCTGTGCCGGTTCCGTTACCGCGTAAATCAGGACGCGAATTCTCCCCTCTTCACGGACCCCACTTGCATGCCGCCCTTTCCCCCAACCTCCGAAATCTCAACTCATGAAGGACCTGAAATGACCCCCAATACCCCCTCTTCCCCCACTGGCCGCGACACCATGCCCGGCGTGCGCCAGGCCTCCGATGAGCTGCTGGCCAATGCCGTCAAGGCTGTGGAGTCGACAAGGGAACATGCGAACGATGCGCTGGACAAGGCAGAAAACAAGGTGCGCGAATTGCGCGGTAGCGTGGACCCCGTTGTGGACATGCTCGCATCCAAGGCTCAAAGGCTGGCCCGTCAGAGCCTGGACCTGGCGTCCGAGGCCAAAGAGCGTGCCCAGCAATCGTTCTCCCGCGCTGCAGGTGTCACGACGCGGTATGTATCCGAGCAACCGATGCGTTCTATCCTCATTGCTGCGGCAGTCGGTGCAGCTGTGGCCCTGCTGATTTCCTCTTCACGCCATCGGAACGAACGGCGCTATTGAAAAGGCGTCATTGAGGTCACTACTGCGTGACGCCAGCGCTTACCAACCCACACCACCATCATGCTGCACCCACTTTTTTCAACCCTGATCCAAAGGCCTGACCTCATCGTGGATCATGTCTCGGCGTATGCCGCGCTGTTTCACCAGGAAGCCTCCAGCGCCGGCTCCGAGTTGCTGGTCCGGGCTGTGAACTGGGTGCTGGCAGTGCTGTTGGCCGCGGTTTTTCTGGGACTGGCGGGCGTGGCGTTGATGCTGGGGTTGATGCAGAACCACTTCCATTGGGTGCTGGTTGCCGTGCCTGGCTTCGTGCTGGTATTGCTGCTCATTGCCATCGTCCGCGCCAAAAAACCACTCCAGAGCGAACGCTTTCCCGAATTGAAGGCGCAGATCGACACCGACGCGCGCGCGTTGCGCATGGTCGCCTGAGACGCCTGAGACCCTTCCGCCATGCCCACCGTCACAGCCCCCACACCGCAAGAACGCCTCGCGGCCAGCCGCCAGGCGCTCGTCAGGCACATGACGCGCGACGGCCAATCTTCACAATCTTCAGACGGGCGAAACGAGCGTCCGTTCGATGAAACCGATGAGACCCGCGCAAGTGCGAGGGGGACGTGGGCAGTGGCCAAGGGGGCGATGCGGGCCTGGTGGCGCCATCATCCCGGAAGTGCCGCTTTTGATCTGGCCCGGCCGGTGATTGGCAAATTTGCGCAGGAGCAACCCTTCAAACTCCTGGGCATCGCCGCAGGCATCGGCGCTGCCGCCGTGGTGCTGCGTCCCTGGCGCCTGGTTTCACTGGGTGGCGTGTTGCTGGCAACCCTCAAGGCGTCCCAGCTTTCAAGTGTCCTGCTGTCCATGCTGTCCGGCTCCGGGCAAGACGCAGAACCCCGGGAAAGCCATCATGAATAAGCTCGACTTTTCACCACCGCCGGGGATGGCCTGGGGCTTTCGGGCCCATGGCCACCAAGACGCTGTGCAGACCGACGAATCCAGAGACGGTCGCAGAAGACCCCCATGATTACCGCTGGTCGATTGGCGTGGTGCGGCTGATCGGCAGGCTTTTTAACTCAGCACCGGTTCATTCAACAACTGAAGAGGAAAATAATATGAAATACGCTCGCGCAATTGCATTCGCGGCCCTGGCCGGCATCACCGTCATTGGCAGCGGCTGCGCCGTTGGGCGTGGCCAGGAGACGGCCGGAGCCTACATTGACGATGCGGCCATCACGACCGCGGTGAAGGCCAAGTTCGTGGGGGACAAGACCGTCTCAGCCATGTCCATCAGCGTTGAAACGCTCAATGGCACGGTTCAGCTGTCCGGCTTTGCCAAAACAACCGCCGAAAAAGCCCAGGCTGAAGATCTTGCCCGTGGCGTGAAGAACGTCAAGGCCGTTCGCAACGACATCGTCGTTCGTCCCTGACCGGTACCCGCCGCCTTCAGGTTTCTGGAGGCGGTGAGCACTGTAAAGGGTCAACCGAAGGCAGACGGTGGAGTTTTCATCGTCTGCTTTTTCCGCCTGCTTCCACCTGCTTCCATCTGCGCCTGGCCGGTGGAGGTCATGCGGCAGCGTTTCCCCGTTAACCCGAATGGCACTTACTTTGGCAGGTTGGCCTTCGGCGACGTGCGTAAGTGCTTGAAAGCAAAGGGAGATGGCTGACCAAAGGGTCGATAGGATGGTTGTTTACGAAGCACCCAAACCATCTTCCCAAAGGCCAGCCACCATGGATCGTAATGCCCAAAGCGTCTTGCATCAACGTTGCAGCAGCATTGGACGCCGGGCGAGATCGACCCAGGCGGTGGAATTCTTCAACGTTCTGACGAGTCCGGAG